>JBJERD010000023.1:0-33214 GCA_051882095.1 Oscillospiraceae bacterium | reverse complement strand
CCTGCTTGGATAGAGATTATCATAAAGCGCTCTGCCCTCACGCAGAAATTCGGGACTGAAAATAACATTTTTGCAGCCCAGATTTTCGCATACCGACTTTGTATATCCCACAGGAACGGTGGATTTTATAACTATCACCGCTTTTTCGTTGACCTTCATTACCTGCTTTATGACGGCTTCTACCGAGCTTGTGTCAAAGTAATTCTTCTTTGTGTCATAATTGGTCGGTGTAGAAACGATAACAAAATCAGCCTGCGCATAAGCGGCATCGCCGTCAAGAGTTGCAGTCAGGTCAAGACTGCGGTGCGCAAGATACTCCTCAATTTCCTTGTCAACAATGGGAGATCTTTTGCTGTTTATCATTTCTACCTTTTCTGCAACAACGTCCACCGCATAGACCTTGTTGCGCTGCGCCAGCAGAATTGCATTTGAAAGCCCAACATATCCCGTCCCGGCAACAGCTATCGTATATTTTTTATTCTGAATATCCACCTGATAATTCTCCCTTCGGCGAGATTACTTTTTCAGTTTGTATTTGAGCTTTGCATAAAGCTCAAGTCCGTATACAAAGCCCAGTCTTGCACATATGGCAATATATGCGTGCTTGGCTTCAAGGTTTGAAAGCTTTGCCTTGTAAATTGATGTGTGATAAGGCTCGGACTTTATGGTCTGCTTCAGTTCTTTTCTCTTTTCTTTATCGGACTTGGGGTTGAGCGGATTAAAGAAATACTTGCTTGAATAATCAGCAAGAGCCGCCACTACTCTGCAATACTCCGCCTGATCGAAGGAGCTGTCCTTGCCGGTGGTCTTTATAAACTCCTTTACCAGCTTGAAATTGCGCTGCATTATCTCCATAGCCTGCGGCTTGAAGGAATGGGTAAGCGAACCTCCTACAACTCTGTAATTGTAGGTGTGCTTGTCGTTATAATAGAACTTGTCTACATGGTCAAGAAGATAAAGGCTGTAAACGCCGTCGTCGAAAATGCCCTTTGCATATGGGTCAAAGGTTATGTTGTTTTCCTTTATAATAGACATCTTCACAAATTTGCCCCACGGAGCGGCATATCCGTTTGTAACGGGTCCGCTGTAATACGGGCTGAATTTGTGGCAAAGCATATATTTCTGTACAGATTCGATAGTCTTGCGGTCTTCGGTGTAAAACTCCTGCGAAAACTGGTGAACTCTCGACTGCTTGGTCTCGCTGCAAATAACGCAGTCGGACATTACGCAGTCTGCGCCTGTTCTCATTGCGTCGTTGTAGAGATTTTCGGCTGCGTCTGTTTCTATCCAGTCGTCCGAGTCAACAAAATACGCCCACTCGCCGCTTGAAGCCTCGATACCCGTATTTCTTGCGGCGGAAACGCCTGCGTTCTGCTTGTGAACTACCTTTACTCTGCTGTCCTTTGCGGCATACTCGTCGCAGATAGCCGGACAGTTATCCGGTGAACCGTCGTCCACGAGAATAAGCTCGAAGTCGGTAAAGGTCTGTGAGAGAATGCTGTCCACGCACTGGTGAATGTATTTCTCAACGCCGTAAACAGGCACTATAAAACTGATCTTTGGCATATTGATTACTCCTGTATAATTTTATTTTTTACTGCGGCATACCTGACGGTATCCCTAACTGTCTGTTCAAAGCTGTATTCGGGCTTCCACCCCAGCTTGCTGTAAAGCTTTCTGCTGTCCATGCCTGAATTGAGGACTATATCCTGTGGGGTAAGGTCTATATTCACCCGTTTACCCGTTATTTCTGCGGCGGCGTCAACAACAAGCTCTGCCATTTCAACAATACCCGTCTGACTGAGCGGTCCCATATTGTATTCGGTATCCCAGCCGCTGCCTATATGGTCTATCAGCAGAATGGTCGCTTTAGCTGCGTCACGGACGTCAAGGAAAGAAAATCTCTGCTTTCCGCCCACAATTGAAATATCCCTGCCCTCAAGAGCGTTCACTGCAAATTTATACAGCACGTTTTCGGGAACAAACCTGCTGACGCCCATAAGAGAAGCCGTTCTGAGGTTTGTGTATTTTGTATTGCCGCCCTTTGCAGCGCTTTTCAGTATGATTTCGGAAGCGGATTTTGCAAGGGCATACAGATAATCGGGGTCAAGCCTTCCGCTCTCGTCGGGAAGCTCCTCCTTTTTTCCGCCGTAGACCGACTGTGAGGAGAGATTTATTATCCCCTTTACGCCTGCCGAGACCGCCTTTTCAAACACGTCAAGCGAAAAGTCCATGCTTTGGGCAAGCTGACTACCCGCCGACTGTCTGCAAAATGCGGTGTGAACCACCACGTCCTCCGCACCCAGCGAAGCCTCTCCGCTAAGCAGCTGACTGTTGGTGAAATACTCTATATCCTCATATCCCAGTATCTCCTTAGCTCTCTCTACATTGGAGGACACCGCAGCAACGGAATATCTGCCGTCATTTTTCAGCTGACGAATCAGCTCCCACGCCAAAAAGCCGCTTGCGCCTGTTATTACAATTCTCATTCTTACGACCTCGTGTGAATTATTTTCTTAAAATATATCCTTCGATATCCTCAGGCTCGATGCCTGCAAGCATAAGCTGTCTGCCGTCGTCGGAAACAATATGTATGGTTTTTTCTATCCTGCGCATGATGTCGTAAAGCTGCTCCTCGCTGTCTACAGTACCAAGCACTCGGACTGTTATCTGCGCAAGCAGTCCTTTCATATCCTCGGTAATGGTCTCGCCGGGATAATGAGCGATAACAGCGTCGATGACCTCAGGGAACGCTTTGACCTCTTCAACGCCTGTAAGCTCCGCTATCTTGCCCGGAGCAGACAGACATGAAACGTTAAAGCCGTATCTTCCGCCAAACTCGGGGTCTGCCGCATTTCCGATATTATCTTCCGACATTTTTCCTGTCAGCGCAAAGCGTATCATCATTTCCATAGGGTCAAATCCGCAGGCGTCCTTGATGTTATTATACTCCAGCGAACCTGTCAGACGGAAACCTATATCGTAAACCACGCAGGTGCCGTCCTCTATCTTGCACTGCATAAACATCATGCCGTTTTTTATTCCTGCCGCACGGAACATTTCCTTGCAGTTTTCCTCAACCTCGCTGCGGTACTTTGGCAGAACAGCGGCAGGATATGTATATCCCACAGGCAGAGGGATAACTCCCTCCTGATTGTTTTTAACATGGCGGTTGCCGATTGCAGTAAGATAATATTCTCCGTCACAGAACACCCAGAAGACGGTAGCTTCTCTGCCTTCCATATAACGCTCCACAAGCACTACGCCCGTTTTGGAAAAATCCTTCGCCTTCCTGACAGCTTCTCTCAGGCTCTCAGCCGAGCGGCAGATAGTTATTCCTCTTGCTCCGCTGCTGTCGGCAGGCTTTACAAGAACGGGATATTTTATATCCTTTGCCGTAGCCTCAAAATTGTCGGGGTCAACCTGATATTCCTCAACTGTGGGGACGTTATGCTCTCTCATGAGAGCCTTGTAGCGGTCCTTGTTGATGAAAATTTCAAACTGCTCCTTTGTGCCATAGGCGGGCAGTCCTGCCTTTTGGCATATCTCGGCATAATAAGGCAGCAGCATATCGTTGAAGCCCACAAGAACTCCCCCGATATTCTCTTTCTTTATCAGCTCCACTACTGCGTCAACGTCGGTTGCGCTTATGTCAAAGGCGGCGTCGGCTATCTGCTTGCCGGGCGACTTTTCGATGGGATTGTAATCAGCCACCGCAACAAAGCAGCCAAGCTCTTTGGCTTTCTTTATTATCTCACATGAAATAAGCGTTCCGCCCAACACCAGAAGCCTTTTGTTTTTTAAACTGTTATCCATATTCAAACCTCTATCCGACAGCTTTTTATCCCTTAAAGCTGTTTATCATTTCAACGATATATTCCATATCCTCTGCCGTATAACGCTGATCGCAGGGAAGCGGCAGTATATTTTCAACCATTTTATACTCCGTGCCGCCCTTATCCATTTCCTCCAATACGTTTGGCCAGAGGGTAGGCACGAATATCTTTTTTGATATCAGAAATTTTCTTAACTCTGCGCCCTTTTCCGTCATAAACGGATAAGCAAAAGCGCCTTCGCACAGACGAATATCCAGCAGATTTCGCTCTCCCAGCCGCTTATGCAGATAAGCAAAATTCTCAGTGCGGCTTTGTTTTACTTTTTCATAGTCTATGGCATGAAGAAGATTTTCCGTCAGCTTTGACATTGTTTTAATGGGAGAGCCGTCAAATTTCTCGTTGTTTTCAACATATTCCCCGTAAAACTCCGAAGCCGGGCGTTCCCATCTGCCTAGCAGATAACCCATTCTGTCAAAAACCTCTTCCTGCTCAAGCTCCTCGTTCAGAGGCTCTGCGTCGGTATACAATATCGCACCGCTGGGCACTCCGAAAAACTTTCGGCAGGTATAAAGCGTATCCGCTCCCTTAACAGGCTCACGGAAATAATCCTGCGCAAAGTCTGCTATTACCCTCTTATATCTGCGGACATATCCCTCTGTCTCCTCAGATGTCAGCTGTCCGTAAAAGTTCATCAGATAAAGCCATTCGTCATCGGCAAGCTCTATCGGCTCCGGTCGGAAGGACATATCGGTGTGATAAAAACGAAGCTGCACTCCGTATTCTCTGCACACCTCCGTAACCGAATCGCACATATAATAAGGCATAGCTATTTTTTTGATGTTTCTTGCTTTTATAATATAGGCAAGACAATTCCTGCCGCAGTTGAGCTTTATTCCGTCAGAATGAAGCATTTCGCCGTGATACCTGTCAAGCTCAATATATCCGCCGATTTCCTTCATATATACACTCCTTGCTAAGCCGACAGGCTTTTTTGCCGCAGTCCGGGCTTAACCTTGTCTGCACACAAAACCCTGTTTCGCCGAATACCGACAAAACAGGTTTCTGATAAATTATCCTAAAATACTTTCCAAAGACTTACTGCACCGCAGCGTCCTCCTCAGACTTGAAAAACTCTATTCCCCGTCTGATATATTCCTCAGGCACATCCTCCAGACTTATGGCGCTGCCCTGCATATCATAGCCCATAAAAGGTCCTCTTTTAGTGCCTGCACGGGCGCTGGAGCTTTTTCTGTCCAGTGCAAATCTTACAAGGCACACGCACATTTTTATATCGGTCAGAAAGCTTACGTTTTCAACATACCAGATGTCGTTTTCCAACTGCTCCTGCCATGTCCACATATGATCCATAGGCTTTCTGGGCGGACATTCAAGTCCCGGTCTTACAGCGCAGCGCATCTTATGACGCTTGTTGTATCTGTGCTGATATTCTGGCACCAGCGGTCTGGGACCGATAAGGCTCATATCCCCTTTGAGAATACTCCAGAAATTAAGCAGCTCGTCAAGAGAGGTCTTTCTCCATATCAAGCCCAGCTTTGTCACCCTTTTTTCGGGCGGCAGAAGCTCTCCCTTTTCATCGGTGGTATTTCTCATGTTGCGGAATTTTATGATAGTAAAAGGCTTGCCGTTTCTGCCCACTCTCTCCTGCTTGAAAAACAGCGGACGTCCCAGATCTATCAGCGTCAATATCCCGATAACAAGATTTATGGGAAGCGTTATTATCAGCGCTATAAGAGAAATGACAATATCCAGCAGTCTCTTTATGTACTTAACATAAAACGTGTCCCTTACATGAACCTCTTGGCATTTTTCATTTATTTCATCAAGTCTGTCCTCAGCAAGCAAGTCGGCGATCTTCCACCTCATGGCTTTTGTCAGCTCAGGACATGATCGGTTAGTTTCCATTTAAAATTTAACACTCGCTCTCCAGAATAACGTTACAAATTCTGTCTGCATCCTCAACAGTCATATCTGCATACATCGGCAGAGTCAGCACGCAGTCTGCCGCATGAGCCGAAACAGGAACATCCACATTGCCGTACTTCTCCATGTAGCAGGCAAAACGATTGGTGATCGGATAAAAATACTTTCTTGCGAAAATATCTTCTTTTTCAAGCTTCGCTTTGATCTCGTCACGGTTTTCCTTGTAGCCGTCAAACATTACGGGATAGTAAGCATAGTTCCACACAAGTCCTTCCTGCGGCTTGATAAGCTTTATTCCCTTAACTCCGCTGAGACGTTCCGTCATGCGGTCGCCTACTATCTTGCGCTTTGCGATCTCCTCGTCGATATGGCGAAGATTGCATATGCCCATAACAGCCTCGAACTCGTTCATGCGGGCGTTTGTTCCCACATACATCGCTTCCTCCTGGCTGGTGAAGCCGAAGTTTACAATGTGCTGCATTGCCTTGAACAGCTCGGCGTCCTTATATGTAACAAGACCGCCCTCAATGGTGTGGAAAACCTTTGTGGCATGAGTGCTGAACATAGCGGCGTCGCCGAAATTAGCTGCGCTTACGCCGTTAAGTGTTACGCCGAATGCATGAGCGGCGTCATAAACCACTTTAAGTCCGTGCTTGCGGGCGATAGCCTCTATTGCCTCAACATCGCACAAAAATCCGTAAACGTGGGTAGCCACGATAGCAACGGTGTTTTCCGTGACAGCCGCTTCGATAAGCTCGGGATTAATGGTGTAGTTATCTTCCTTTACGTCAACGAACACCGGTGTAAGTCCGTTGCGGACGATAGCGTTTGTAGTGGAAATATGCGTATACGGAGTGGTGATGACCTCTCCCTTCATATCAAGGGCCTGAAGCGCAACCTCCATAGCTACATGACCGTTGGCGAAAAGCCACACGTTTTCGCAGCCAAGATATTTTTTTAGTCCCTCTTCAAACTCAATTGAAGCCGCACCTCTGTTTGAAAGCCAGCGGCTCTCCCACACGGGGCGAAGAGTTTCTATATATTCCTCAAAAGAAGGCATTGATGAACGAGTTACGTTTATTCTTCCCATTTTTCTTACTTCCTTTATTGTGATATGCAGTGCATCTGCTATTTTTTGTATACGAAATTGCAGTCGCTTTCCTTAAAAGAGGGAGCGTTCTGATCCTTGGGGGACAAAACAGGCTTATCGATCTTCCAGTCAACGCCGATATCAGCTTCGTCATAGCGGATATTGCGGTCTGCCTGCGGAGCGTAGCCCTCGTCCACCACATACTGAACCTCGCTGTAATCGCTTCTGGAAATTACTCCGTGAGCGAAGCCCTTTGGCAGATAAAGCTGCTTTTTATTTTCCTCGGAAAGCTCCACCATTACCCATTTCAGATAAGTGGGCGAACCCTTGCGAAGATCTACGGCAACGTCGTCCACAACGCCCCTTATGCAGCGGACAAGCTTTGCCTGAGCAAAGGGCTCGTTCTGAAAATGCAGTCCTCTGATAACTCCGGGGCAGGCGTTCATAATGTGGTTTTCCTGAACGGCATGAAACTCTATGCCTGCCTCTGCCAGCGCTTTTTCGCTGTAGACTTCAAAAAAATATCCCCTCTCGTCCTCAAAAACCTTTGGCGTAAGAACAACCACCTCGGGAATACTTGTTTTTTCGGCTGTATACATCAATATTTCTCCAATACCAACAAATTTGGCGTTATTGCTGCTGACGCCTCAGCACAGCACACGGCTCAGGCTCTTCCCTTGACCGTATACATCATGTCAAAATAATTCATATATTCTCCGCTGAGAATATCTTCCCACCATTTTCTGTTGTCAAGATACCAGTCGATGGTCTGCTTTATACCGTCGTCAAACTTAGTGTCGGGCAGCCAGCCAAGCTCGCCGCTTATCTTGCTTGGGTCTATGGCATATCTTCTGTCATGACCGGGACGATCCGTAACAAAGTTAATAAGGCTTTCGGGCTTGCCAAGATACTCAAGTATAGTCTTTACGACCTCAAGATTGGTCTTTTCGTTGTGACCGCCCACGTTGTAGACCTCGCCCTCTCTGCCTTTTCTCATTACCAGATCAATAGCCTTGCAGTGGTCTCTTACATAAAGCCAGTCTCTCACGTTTTCGCCCTTTCCGTAAACGGGAAGGCTTTCATTAGCAAGCGCTCTCGATATCATAAGCGGAATAAGCTTCTCAGGGAAATGATAAGGTCCGTAGTTATTTGAACATCTGGTGATCGAAACGGGAAGTCCGAATGTTCTGTAATATGAAAGCACCAGCAGGTCAGCCCCCGCCTTTGACGAGCTGTAAGGGCTGCTTGTATGTATAGGCGTATCCTCCGTAAAGAACAGGTCGGGTCTGTCAAGAGGCAGATCGCCGTAAACCTCGTCGGTGGACACCTGATGATATCTCTTTATTCCGTACTTGCGGCAGGCGTCCATAAGCACGCCTGTTCCAACAACGTTTGTCTGCAAAAACAGTCCGGGGTCTTCGATAGAACGGTCAACATGGCTCTCAGCCGCAAAATTAACGATAATGTCGGGATGCTCCTCTTCAAAAAGCTTGTCCACAGCCTCTCTGTCGGCAATATCCCCTCTGACGAACCTGAAATTCTCATTTTTCATGGCTTCTTCAAGCGTCGAAAGATTTCCGGCATATGTAAGCTTGTCATAGCAGACTATCCTGTCCTCGGGATGCTCTTCAAGCTGATAATAAACGAAGTTGGCTCCGATAAAGCCTGCTCCTCCGGTAACTACAACGGTCATTTTTTTCTTGCTCCTCTGATGTATATCTTTCCTTCGGCAACGTTGCGCAGATGCTTGCCGTAGGGTGATTTTCCGTATCTCTCAGCCGATTCAAGCAGCTTTTCTTTTGTTATCCAGTGATAGTAAAAAGCCGTTTCCTCGGGGGCGGATATTTTCATTCCCTGTCTTTCCTCGATCATTCTCACAAAATCGGCTGCGTCCACAAGACTTTCCACCGTTCCCGTATCAAGCCATGCATAGCCTCTGCCCAGAAGCTGGACGTTCAGCGACTCGTCTTTTAGGTACAATTTATTCAGATCGGTTATCTCCAGCTCTCCTCTGGCGCTGGGCTTGATCTGCTTGGCATACTCAACCACTCTGTTATCGTAAAAATAAATTCCCGTAACGGCATAATTAGACTTAGGCTGCTTAGGCTTTTCTTCGACCGAAAGCACCTTTCCGTTATCGTCAAACTCAACCACTCCGAACCTGTGGGGATCGTTGACATAATATCCGAAAACGGTAGCCTTTCCCTCATCGGCTCTGTTCACAGCCTCTTTAAGCTGCTTGCCAAGACCGTTTCCGTAAAAGATGTTATCGCCCAGTATAAGCGCACAGGTGTCGTCTCCGATAAACTCCTCTCCGATAAGAAACGCCTGAGCAAGACCCTCGGGTCTCTCCTGAACGGCATAGGAAAGCTTTATTCCGAAGTTGCTGCCGTCGCCCAGAAGCTGCTGGAATTTGGGAGTATCCTCCCTTGTGGAAATTATCAGTATATCCTGAATACCGGCAAGCATAAGCGTTGAAAGCGGATAATATATCATCGGCTTATCATAAACGGGCAAAAGCTGCTTTGAAGTAACAAGAGTTATCGGATAAAGTCTTGTACCCGAACCTCCTGCAAGAATTATTCCTTTCATATTCCAAACCCCTTAACAGTAGAAATACAGAAAAATATATAAATATCAAATAAAGACATAACTAACCCATAATAATATCTTACTCTATATTATATTATTTTTTTCGCTCTTTGTCAATAGCTCATATATGTTGCACAGAAAATTCCAGCACCTACTCAAACGCAGATATATGGGCATTAGTACGCACTTGTCCGCTGCTGCAAAGCACAGCGCACACTTTTTTTGTATATATTGACGAAGCAATTTTACACATATGTCTTACAAATACTTTTCATCAAGGAATTATACCACTATCTCTTTCATATGTCAATATTTTTTCGTTTTTTTATATCGGATGGCACAAAAACGGCGCAGCAGAATATCTGCTGCGCCCCTTTGCGTTAATTTTCTTTTGTCAGCTTGAGAAGTCCGCCGTATCTGCATGGAATAAGTATCATTTCATCGGAAACATATGCAATATCGGGGTTGCCCTCAATTGTAAATCTCGCTTCAAGATACGGGTCGTCAAGCTCTGATATGTCAAGTATTGTCACCGTGCCGTCATACGAGCAGGATACCACCATGGTATCACCGTCGTTTGCCGCCTTTCCTGCCAGCGGTGTGTCGCTGACGATCACCAAGTCGGAAGCATTATCTTCGCCTACGGTAAAGTACTGATATCCTCCGCCTGTGATAGCTACGCACTTATCGCCTACTGCGGTCATGCCGCCTGCTTCACGGTAGTATGGGTTTTCTGTGGGGTCAAGAGCCTTTATCTCTCCGTTTTCGTATGAATACCAGCAGATGCCGGTCTTGCCGAAAACGCCCAGATACTTATCTGCCACAACACCTGTGCATATGTTGCGGTAATAAAGCGTTCCTGCTCCGGCGCTTCTGATGTCGGTCACAGTCAGGTCATAAACGTCCGAGGCGTCTATCACCGTATGTCTTGACGGAGATATCTGTGCGATGATATACTTGCCGTCCGCAGTCAGCATTATCTGCGAAGCATAATCCGTATCCTTTGCAAGCTCAGCCGTTGAAAGCTTTGAAAGATACATTCCGTCAATAAGGTATGCCGAAACTCCTCCGCCGCTTTCTGCTGTGAAGAGGCAATTGTCATATATCTTTACATCACGAACCGAATGATCGGTATCCAATACGTTTACCTCGTTAAGCTCCTTGTCAAGGACCTTTATTCCCTCATCGCCTGCGGCAACAAAAATATAGTCGCCCTTAACGTCAGCCGCCCAAATGCTTGATTCGCAAGCATAGCTTGACACGCTGTAGCCTTCAACCTCTGTCTTGTCCTTTGAAGGCGATATCTCATATTCATAGCTGCGGTCTCTTTCGACAGCCGATGCGTGTTTGTCCTTAACGCCGAACACGCCTGCGTTTGCCATTGAGATGTATATTTTTCCGTCCTCAACGGCTACATGGCTTGCATTGCCTCTGCCCGAAGCTGCTGCATCCCACGGATAGACATACTTATCAAAGTTCGCCTCTTCAAAATTTTCGCTTTTCTTGTTTATGGAAAGATTTATCTCTCTCAGGCAGACGGGGTCATAAGGGTCGGAAACATCATAAACATACACTCCGTTATAAATATCGGTGACAAATGCATAATTTCCGCTTACCTGCACGTCCCACACGTCGAATCTGTTGTCGTTTGATCTTCCGTTTGTTTTTGTTACCGAAAGAAGCACGGGAGCTGCCGGGTCGCTTACGTCGTAAAGCTCAAGACCGTTGCCCGTACCTGTTCCGTAGCTCAGTCTGCTGCTGCTGTCGTTTTTGGAATTAAGAGAAGTCGCTGCATACAGTATGCCGTCCTTCACAAAGCAGCCCTGTCCTGCGCCGTCAAGCTCTATCTGCGAGACCATTTCGGGGAAGCCAAGGTCTGAAATATCAAAAACGTCAACTCTCTTGTTGGCGTAAACTCCCACATACAGATACTGACCGTCCGAGAAGCAGTCCTGATACTCGGAGCTGCTCTGAACCTTATTAATATATCTGGGATTTTCAAGGTCGGAAATATCAACGAACTCAACGCCGAAAAATCTGCTGCAAACAAAGGCGTAGTCGCCGTTAACGTCAATTCCCGTAGCCGCTTCAAGAGTATCGTAATGAGAGATGACCGACATATTTTCGGGGTCTGTGATATCTATTATATACATACCGTTCTGTCGGCAGGTAACGAGTATGGCAGTTTCGTCCTTGTTGAAGGTCATATCTCTTGTGGTGCCAAGACCGCTCAGCTCGCAGGTTTTTTCCGTGCCGCCGTCGCTGTCAAGGGCATAAGAATATATCGACCCGTCATAGATAGAAAACAGATAGCCGTCCTTTACAAGACACTGTGTACTGTATTCGTCCGTAACGCTCTCGCTGGCGATATTGTCGGAGCTGCGCTCATCATGGGTATACGCTCCCGTCAGGAGCTTGTCGATATCAAGCGATGAGCCGTAATTCACAAGATAAACGCTGTCTATAGTCGTCTTCTGAAATTCCGATTCAACCAGGAAATCGATTTCACCAACCGATGATACGCCGCTTACGGGCACATAATATGTAGTGGGAGTAGGCTTCAGATAAACTCTGTTTTCAGCGCTGCCGCAGGTAACCTTCAAGGTAACGGGTCTGTCCTCGGTGTACGCCGTAAACTGGCAGATAAGAATATCATCTTCCTCGACGCTTACCTTTACCTCAGCCGAAACGGAAGCCTTTCTGTCACCCTTTGCGCTTGTCAGAGCCGCTTCCTTTTTGAACTTGTCGGGAGCCATTAGTATTTCGCCGTCCGCATCGCCGTCAAGAACGTTTACTGCGCTGACGCCTGACGTTGCTTCGCTGACCGGATTATCAAGCAGCACTATTCTGTGCTCAGGGTCAACGGAAGTGCGCTTTTCGATATCCGCCGAGCCGTTATTATTCTGTTTGACCAGCATCCGGCAGAAAAAAGCCGCAGCTGCGCAAGCCGCTATTATAAGCAATAAACCTGCTGTTTTTATAACGCCGTTATGTCTGCTCATGTATCTGATCCTCCTAATGAATATGCAGTCAAAAAAGGGCTTTACCTATTAATTATAACACAAACCTAACATTTGTCAACATTTATCGGCTTACTTTTGCAAAAATACGCTGCATAATACGGCATTTTGCAGCGCTTGACTACAGGGAGAAAAAAGTGTATAATAATATATATTTGCAGTTTCTGTAACTTGGCAGCTCCGGCTTTACCATGCCGGCGCAAAATCCGGAAAGGAATAGTGTTTTTAATGAACAATAACGAAAACGATACGATCAAAACGACTGCCGCCGAAAAAAGCGGAATAAAAAAGCCCAAAAAGAAAAAAGGCTGGTCAAAAAAGAAAAAGGCTTTGCTGATAATCATTATAATCTTTGCTATGTTCCTGCTGCTTCTGGGAGCATTGGTGGGAGTTGCTTTCCACTACATCAACAAGCTGAACATTGTTGAGGACACCGGCAGCTATGAGATTCTTGACTCGATAGAGCCTGACGACGATCTGACCTCCGAACCCGATTCGCCAAAGGAGGAGATCGACAAGCTTGAAGAGGAGATAAGAAAAAATCTCGAAGAAAACGCCACCGAAATAATCAGCGACGACAATGTATACAACATTCTTCTTATCGGAACCGACGCAAGAACCGCTTCGGGCAGAGGACGCTCGGACAGCATGATACTTGTTTCCATAAACAAGAACACCAAAAAGATAATAATGACCTCTTTCCTGAGAGACATCTATCTTTCCATCCCCAATGTTGAGTCCACAAGACTTAACCATGCTTACGCTTACGGCGGAGCAGACCTGCTTATCGACACCATTGAGCAGAATTTCAAGGTAAGAATAGACAAATACGCGCAGGTAAACTTCTATTCATTTATAACGGTGGTTGACTCTCTGGGCGGAGTTGATATAAACGTAACCGACGACGAGGTGCAGTACGTCAATATGTATCTGCGTGAGATAAACCGTCTGGAAGGTCTTGACGAAAGCGACGGAATGCTTTCAAGCGGCGGAACTTACACCCTTAACGGCAGACAGGCTCTTGCTTATTCAAGAATAAGATACATCGGCACCGACTTCCAGAGGACGGAAAGACAGAGAACGGTGCTTGAAAAGCTTATAAACAAAATGAAGTCTGCAAGCCTCACCGAGCTTAACGACCTTGCCGACAAGCTTTTGCCAAACATCACCACCAACCTCCAGCAGGGAGAAGTTTTCTCGCTTATCCTCAATTCTCCCACATACTTCGGATATGATGTTGTTCAGTGCAGAGTGCCCGACGACAACACATGGTGGAATCTGACCATAAGAGGAATGGCTGTTCTGGGCGTTGACTTTGACGCAAACATTTCATACCTCAGAAAGAACATTTACGGCGAATGATTTTAAACACTCATAGCGGGACGTCGAGGACGCCGTCCCCTACAGCCGTTTTGCCAACAGTATTTTATAAGAACGTTCCGATATTTTCGGAGCGTTCTTTTTTAGTGCATTATACACATTGTTATGCCCTCACATTTGTAGACTTTGCCAAAATGTTTGGCAGATCATTGACTTTCTCTCAGTGCGGTGCTATAATTCAGGTGTACTACTACAGATAATACACATAGTACACCGGTCGGCAAAACGGACAGTTATGGTTCTCACCTACAGTTGAAAAAAGCTCCATTATCCCTTACAACGGAATTACCCATGCGAGCGGTCTGTTACATCTCGTTAATGAACAAGATGTAAGCAAGCAAAGCGAGCGATAACGGAGTTAAAAAAGGAGTGATGATGTGATTACGGTAGATGTTACAGGAAGAATGCCTATTTATGAGCAGATATGCAAGTGCATATGCGCAGACATTGCCAAAGGGCTGCTGAATGAGAATGATAAGCTTCCCGGCGCAAGAGCTTTGGCTAAGGACCTTGGACTTAATCCCAATACGGTGGCAAAGGCTTACAGCCGTCTTGAACACGACGGGATAATCTATTCGGTGGCAGGGATAGGCTGCTTTGTGGCAAAACAGCAGAGCATTGTGGAAACAAGGCTCACTAAGGAACTTACCGAAAAGATCAAAGAAGCTCTTGATTACGGTATCAGTCCTCAGCGGCTCATACAGCTGGTGAATGAGGCATCAGAAAATAAAAATCAGGGAGGAGAAGGCAAATGATAGAAATAAAGAATGTGTCTATGGAATTCGGCGGCGAAGGTCTTTCAAAAAATAAAGAGAAATACAAAGCCCTGGACGACATAAGCATTACCATTCCGCAGGGCTGCGCATACGGCTTTTTAGGCTCAAACGGCGCAGGAAAAAGCACCCTTATGAGAATGATGTGCGGAGTTTATAAGACGCAGTCGGGAAGTATCACTATCGACGGCGAGGAGGTTTACGACAATCCTGACGCAAAATCAAAAATATTTTTTGTGAATGACGAAACGGTGCAGTATACGTCTTTTACTCTTAACGACCTGCGGAAGTATTATAAAAATCTGTACCCCGGCTTTTCGGACGAGGTTTTCGACAGGCTTTCAAAAAAGCTTGCTCTGCCTTTGAACAAAAGACTTGCGGAGTTTTCAAAGGGAATGAAGCGTCAGTCGGTAGTTATTATCGGTCTTGCCTGCATGACGGAATATCTTATGCTGGACGAGGCGTTTGACGGTCTTGACCCTGCAATGAGAAAGCTTGTCAAGGGAATGATAGCCGACGAAATGCTTGACCGCAACGCAACGCTTATAGTATCATCTCACAACATTGCCGAGATAAACGAGCTTTGCGACAGAGCTATGCTTATACATAAGGGCAAGCTTGTTTTTGCCGACGAGATAGACGAGATAAAGGGCAGCTTCAGAAAAGTGCAGCTTGCCTGCAAGGACAGGACAATTACACGGCAGGATATGGAAAGCACGGGCGTTTCGGTCATGCAGTTCTCCGCTGTGGGCAGCGTTGCTCAGGTCATCGTCAAGGGAGAAGAACAGGATATACTTAAACGGCTTTACGCTCTTACTCCCGATATTCTTGAGATAATTCCTCTTACGCTGGAGGAGATATTTATTTACGAACTGGAGGTGAGAGGCTATGGCTGCGATGTCCTTCAACAGAATTAAGCTTGCCGCCAAGTCGGAAACATATACTCACAAGAAAATTTTTATCATCATGCAGATACTTCTTGCAATAGGCGCAGCGGTCTACGGTATCGGCATGGAGACAGACTCTATAGGCATAAACGACCGTATATATGTTTATCCCTCGGGGCTTGGCTGCTTTTTGTTCCTTACCGCCGCTTTTTGCGGATTTATTGCGGTGATAAATCTTTTCAAGGATATGCACAACGTTCAGACTGCCGACGTTCAGCTTTCAATGCCTCTGAGCGCAAGAGAGCGTTATCATTCAAAGCTGCTGTCGCTTTTCTGGATACAGATACTGCCTATGATAGCCTATTCGTTTATCGGCGGTCTGCTTGCAATATTGCTTAACGGTATGAGCGGCGACGTGCTTGAACACACAACAGCTTCATTCCTGCTGCTGATGAGCATTGCTCTTTTCACCGACGCTGTTACGATATTCTGTTGCTGCTGCTGCGGAACCTTTGCTGAAAGCATTTACACCTCGCTCATAACACTTACCTGCTTATCGCTGCTGCCTTACGCTTTCTTTAACGTTATCGTTGAACAGTTTGCGGGAGTGCAATGCAACACAACAGAGGTATATTTCGGATACTGGACATACTCGGGAATAATCAGCTTTGACGAGGAGCTTTCCGCCTTGTGCGTAAGAAGCAATCTTATCAGCTGGGCGATATCCATTGCCGTCATATTCGTCACACAACTTATATACACAAGACGTGATGCAAAAACGGTAGGCAAGTCGGTAGTATTTCCTGCATTTTTCGAGATGTTCATGTTCTTAGGACTGATGACTATTTTCATTTTCTTCTGGAACGACTCGGAAATAATCATAGGACTGATACTTTCTCTCATCGTTTACTTTGTTATCAGAATAATCATAACCCGTGCAAAGATAAAGGCTGCGGACATTCTTATATGGCTGGGAAAGTATCTTGTTTCGCTTTGCATCTACGTTGCAATAGCAGCAGTTGGCTACGCCACAGACGGCTTCGGATACAGGGGATATGCTCCTCCCAAGGAGTATCTGGACGGCAGCTCGATACATATCTCCATATTCGATTACAGCAATTGTGACGATTATTTCGACAATTATCCTGCTTACGACTGGGACAGCTATGAACTGAGCGCTGAGGAAGCCGCAGAAATTTCCGATCTTTTCCGTGAATACAACACCTACGATGAAAAGAGCCTGTCCGATTTCTTAGGCTGGCTTTCGGGCGGCGATGCTGACAACGAACTGGGCAAAGTATCTGTAGACATAGACATCATCAGAAATTCTGATTATTATGATAAAACATATTTCTCATACAGCCTGTCATATCTTACGGATGTAGAATCTGCGCAAAAGATAATGAGTGCACTTGATTCCAACCGGCGGCTTGAAAAAACCGTATTTAATCAGTAACTGCAAACAAAACCGGCGCACGGTCTATTTAGACGGTGCGCCGGTTTTTATTATTTCAAGTTTATCAATACACCTTACCAAGCTTGATATATCCGCTGTTTTCCTGCTTTTCGGAATACATCTGGCAAAGGAACTTCCACTTGTATCCCCAGCCGGGGCTGTCGTATCTGGTCTCGCCTACCTCGATAAGGTAAACCTGACCGTCAATGGTTATCTCACCCCATGAATGTGGACTTCCGCTTGTTCTCCAGCCTCTGATTACTCTTGCATCATAGCCAAGATAAGTCATCATCTCGATCATTGCGCCGTTGTAATCTGTACACTGTCCTTCCTTATATACAAAGATGTTCTTGGTATGCGAAGCCGTAGGAATGTTGCCGTATGTAAGGTTGTTTCTTATCCACTCGGAGGTATATACTACCTTCTGAGCCGCAGACCAACCCTTTTTGAAGTGCTTGCTTGCAAAGTTTGCAAGTATCTTCTTTTCCTCAGCCGTCAGAGTGTGAGTTGTGGTATAGCTGGTCGTTCCCTGAACGTTGACTTCCTTATAAGTGCTTCTGGTTTTCAGCGTTACGGCGTTAAGTCTTGCAAGAGCGCAGCGTGTGTTCTTTACCTCAGACCATGCGCTGTAGACCTTTTTGCCGTTGAAGGTCTTATAGGCTCTTATCTTGAAGTGATAATTTGTGGAGTTTGAAAGACCTGTCTTTTTATAGCTTGTTACCTTGTTGCCTGTTATTGTTTTCAGCTTTTTGTATTCCCAATTATAGCAGTCGGAGGAGTATTCATCGGTACATGGAGCAGAGCAGCCTCCGCACCAGTGTATCTCATAGCCCTCCGTGCGGCTGTTTGTACTCCATTTGATAAGCGCCTTTTTGTTGTAGGACTTAATGGTGATAGACGGAGTCATGGGCTTTGTATAGCAGGTAACGGTACTCTTTGTTCCGAACTGATATGAGCCGTCCGAAAGCTTTCTGAACGCCTTTACGGCATACTGATATTCCTTTGCGCTTGTCAGCGTTCCGCTGGTGTAGGTAGTGGTAGAACCCGATCTTATTACCTTGACCTTGACCCACGTTTTCTTTGCCGGGTCATATCTGAAAATCTGATAGCCCTGAGCAAGGGGAGCCTTGTCCCATTTAAGGCTTACGCTTTTAGCAGCGGTCTTGGACACTTTCAGATTATTTACTATTCCGAACTTGATAGAGAACTTCACCGTCCTTGTAACTGCCGTATAGTTACCCTTGAGCGTTACCTTGCATGAAGCTGTTCCTATGTTCTTATTGTTTGTGTATGTAAGAGTATAATCCATACCGTTTGTCAGAAGCTTTCCGTCGGCATAGACCTTTGGCTTTGGCGTAACAGCGCTTCCTGTATAAGACTGCGGAGAAATTGCCGCAACAGTTACCGTTGTCGGCGTTTTAGGATTTATCTTAAAGGTTTTTGTGATAGTTCCGCTGTAATAATATCCGTCACCTGTTATAGACACCTTTGCTGTTCCTGCGTTGATGTTATTGCTGTAGGAAACAGTATAGTCGGTGCCTCTTTTAAGAGTTACACCATTCAGCCTGACAGTTGTGCCCGGTGTGAAGCTGCTTCCCGAATATGTATAGCTTGTCTGAGCAAGTGTTACCGACGCACCCGAAAGGGGAGCGGTATCAATATAATAATAAGTGCTGCAAGTATTGGTAAAACCGTTTAAACCTGTTATCTCCACATAAGCAGAGCCGATATCGCCGTCGTCTTCATATGAAAGAGTATAATCCGTACCCTCCACAAGAGTTTGTCCTTTATACTTTATAACAGGCTTGGGGTTTACGGGATTGCCGCCTTTGTATGGATAAGTGTCATCCAGTGTGATCTCGGTATTATAAATCGAAGTGGGACGAATGGTGAACGTAAGATCTACCGTACCGGTTACCCCGTTCTGACCAGTAACCGTTACCGTGGCTGTGCCGGGATATTTATTATTTTTATAGGAAAGGGAATAATCGGTTCCTTTTTCAAGCGTTATAGTTTCATAATTACCGGAAGCATAATCATAGTATTCTCTGGTAACAATAACGTTTGGCTTGATGTAATAACCGGTATAGTCAAACTCTGCCCACACGTCTGCGTCAAGACTAACGTTAAAATCCGAAAGGTCATACTGCTCTTCAAAGCTGATATCCTTTTCCACCGCATAACGGTAAGCATATGAACCCTTAGCAGCCCTTATTGTAAAGCCGCTTATCTTTGTATACTCACCTGTAGTCGAGTTATAGCTGTAACCCAGAGTATCGTCGTATGTGCTTACATAAACATATGTGGGCACATACACCGTTTTAAGATTTCCACTGTTGTATGCGAAATCATAATCCACCACAATATTTGTTGAACCGTTGATCTTGTCGGGAATAGCAGCAGTATCGGAAGCTCCTGCATAACCGACTATACGATATTCTTCATACAGATCAAGGTACTCATACATAAACCCTTCGCTTGTCAGCTCATAAGCCGAAGCCGTGATGCCCAGTCTCTCGGCAAGTCCCGGAATGGCGGCTGCCGCAAACATAAGTCCCAGCGTAAGCGCCGCTGCGGCTGCTTTTTTCAATAAACCTTTTTTCATATTCTTTCATGCTCAGGTTTTGAGCATACCTCCTTTGCAATTATTTGCGGCACGAAAAAAACGTCTCTGATCTGCATTTTTCGACAAAATAGCCGCAATATCACACTTTAAATTATAATGCCACTTTTTGCCTTTGTCAAGGATTGCTCTTCTTATTCTGTAAAATGCACAATTTTCAGCTTTCGGATTTAGACAAATCGCAACAACCGAATACAAAAAAGCGGCGCAGACTTGCTGCACCGCTTTAAATATCTTATAGAATTAAACCAACTGGATAATAGCCATCTCAGCAGCGTCTCCACGGCGGGGACCTGTCTTGATGATCTTTGTATAGCCGCCGTTGCGTCCCTCGTATGAAGGTGCAATGTCGTCAAAAAGCTTCTTGGCAACGCTTTCCTTTGTGATGTAGGAAAGTACCTGGCGCTTTGAATGAAGGTCGCCTGCTTTGCCCAATGTTATCATCTTATCGGTCATTGCGCTGACCTCTTTAGCTCTGGTTACAGTTGTTTCAATCTTACCGTTTTCGAGAAGGTATGTGACCATAGCTCTGAGCATTGCTTTTCTGTGGTCAGTAGCTCTTCCCAGCTTTCTTGTGCCTGGCATAGATATTCACTCCTTACATTAATTATCTTCTTCAGAACTGAGGTCATAGCCCAGCGAATGGAGCTTTTCCTTGACCTCGTCAAATGATTTCTTACCAAGGTTTCTAACCTTCATCATTTCTTCTTCTGATTTTTCGATCAAGTCGTTTACGGTGTTAATTCCCGCACGCTTGAGACAGTTAAATGAACGCACGGATAAGTCAAGTTCCTCAATGGTCATCTCAAGAATCTTTTCTTTACCCTTATCGTCTTTTTCTACCATCATCTCAACAACATTTGTCTCTTCCGACAAATCGATGAAGAGATTCAGATGCTCGTTGAGGAGTTTGGCTGCCAATGATACAGCTTCCTTAGCCGAGATAGTACCGTCTGTCCATACCTCGAGGATAAGCTTGTCATAATCGGTAATCTGTCCTACACGAGTGTTGTCAACCGTATAGTTTACCTTCAATACCGGCGTATAAATACTGTCTACAGCAATAACACCGATCGGTGCGTTTGGCATAAGAGCCTTGTTCTTTTCAGCGGAAACGTAACCACGTCCTCTGTCGATCACGATCTCCATATAAAGCTTAGCGCCTGCACCCAGCGTAGCAATATGCATATCAGGAACCAGAATATCAACCTCAGAGTCGGTTTTAATATCGCCTGCAGTTACGACGCACTCGCCCTCTGCTTCGATATAAATAGTCTTAGGACCCTCACCGTATAGCTTCGCAGTTAATCCCTTCAGGTTAAGGATGATCTCAGTAACGTCTTCCTTAACTCCGGGAATTGTAGATAGTTCGTGGTGTACGCCGTCAATCTTTACAGAAGTAACAGCAACACCCGGCAAAGAGGAGAGCAGTACTCTTCTCAGGGAGTTACCCAGAGTGGTACCGTAGCCGCGCTCTAATGGCTCAAGAATAAACTTGCCGTATGTTCCGTTGCTTTTAAGCTCGGCCGTTTCAATCTCAGGCTTTTCAATTTTTTCAAGCATTTAAAACCCTCCTGTTTTCAAACTCGAATAGTTCTTGCACTAATGAATGGTTTTCTCTTCCGGATGACCCGATCAGATTACTTAGAGTACAACTCGACGATGAGGTGCTCTTCGATCTCGTAATCAAGATCTTCCTTAACAGGCATACGAACAACCTTTGCAGACTGCTCGTCCTTGTTTACTTCCAGCCATGTAGGAGTAACTCTGCCTGCTGTTGCTTCGATGATCTGCTTGAATTTTTCGCTCTTCTTGCTCTTATCTCTCAGTGAGATAACGTCGCCTGCCTTGATTCTGTATGAAGGAATGTCAACTCTCTCGCCGTTTACGTTGTAATGACCGTGAACAACAAGCTGACGAGCCTCTCTTCTTGTCATAGCAAGTCCCATTCTGAACACAACGTTGTCCAGTCTTGACTCAAGACAAGTAATAAGGTTCGCACCTGCCTGACCTTCCATCTTCTGAGCAATTTCAAAATAGTGATAGAACTGCTTTTCCAGCACGCCGTAGATGAACTTCAGCTTCTGCTTTTCTCTCAGCTGCATACCGTATTCTGAAACTTTCTTTCTCTTGTTTGCATTAGGATCACGCTTTGTTTCCTTTGCAACGCCCATAACCATAGGGCTGATTCCGAGAGATTTGCATCTCTTGAGAATTGGTTCTCTGCTTACTGCCATAGTAATAAACCTCCGTTTTTAATGTTGTTATCAGGTCTTAACCCTGCGGTACCGGAAATACCTTGGTTTACCTGACTTTGAGCAAACTACAAACTCAAATTGTCTTATTATACACGTCTTCTCTTAGGAGGACGGCATCCGTTGTGAGGGATAGGAGTAACATCCTTGATAAGTCTTACTTCCAGATCCTCTGACTGCAAAGCTCTGATAGCGGCTTCTCTTCCTGCACCGGGTCCCTTTACGAAAACCTCAACAGTCTTGAGTCCGTGCTCCTTAGCTGCTCTTGCTGCTGTTTCAGCTGCTGTCTGAGCTGCGAAGGGAGTAGACTTCTTTGAACCTCTGAAGCCGAGTCCGCCTGCGGAAGCCCATGAAATAGCATTGCCCTGCATATCAGTGATAGTAACGATTGTGTTGTTGAAAGTAGACTGGATATGAACCTGTCCCTGTTCAATGTTCTTTCTTTCACGACGACGACGGATAGTAGTCTTCTTCTTAGGCTGAGCCATTGTTCACACCCTCCTTACTTCTTCTTGTTAGCGATGGTCTTAACAGGTCCCTTGCGGGTTCTTGCGTTTGTCTTTGTTCTCTGACCTCTTACAGGCAGACCTCTTCTGTGACGAACGCCTCTGTAGCAACCGATCTCAACAAGTCTCTTGATATTAAGAGCAACATTTCTTCTCAGGTCGCCCTCAACAGTTAAATTATGATCGATATATTCACGCAATTTAGCTACATCGTCCTCTGACAGGTCCTTAACTCTTGTGTCAGGATTTACGCCTGTTTCTTCAAGGATCTTAGTAGCAGTTTTCTGACCGATGCCGTAGATATAAGTCAAACCGATCTCAACTCTTTTATCCTTTGGCAGGTCGATACCAGCAATACGAGCCATTGTTTAGCTGCACCTCCATTATTGGTTTGTTAACCCTGACGCTGCTTATGCTTAGGGTTCTGACAGATCACCATGATCTTGCCTTTTCTTTTGATAACCTTGCACTTTTCGCAGATAGGCTTAACTGAAGGTCTTACTTTCATTGAAATACCTCCTTTTAATTATAACGACTGCTTATGATGAAAAACCAGTAAATTTTACTTGGCTCTCCAGGTGATTCTACCCTTGTTCAAGTCATAAGGTGACATCTCAACCGTTACCTTATCACCGGGTACTATACGAATGTAATTCATACGAAGCTTGCCTGATACATGAGCAAGTATCATATGACCGTTTGAAAGCTCAACCTGAAATTTTGCGCCGGGCAGTGCCTCGACAACAGTTCCTTCAAGTTCGATCACATCTTCTTTTGACATCAAAATACCTCCCCGTCTTAAGGCTGACGGTCAGCTTCTTCGCAGTTCGGGGTCTCGAACCCGCAAATCAGCTTTCTAAGTTTCTTGTTTGTCAGTCCGTCCATATCGATAACAGCGTGCGCAGGTGAAATGTGCTTTATATTCTTCCGCTTGGGCTTCTGAAGCTTTCGCTCCTTGCCGTCTGCGATGTCAACAAAGCCGCCGTCAACCGCCACAGCAACGAACCAGCGGTTTTTCTCACGGCCTGCAAGCGCTTTTACGACCGAACCGACTTTGATATCCACAACGCTCTCCCTACGGCTGAGTCAGAATGACTGCGCCGTCTGAGGTGATAGCGATTGTATGCTCAAAATGAGCGGACAGCTTTCCGTCTATTGTTTTGACAGTCCATTTGTCGGGCATTACCTTTATCTTGGCTGTACCCTCGTTTATCATCGGCTCAATTGCGATGACCATTCCGGCGGTAAGTCTTACTCCGTGACCTGCCTTGCCGTAGTTGGGCACCTCAGGCTCTTCGTGAAGATCCTTTCCAACGCCGTGACCGACGAACTCTCTCACAACAGAAAAACCGTTGTCCTCGTTGTATTTCTGAATAGCCGCTCCGATATCGCCCAGCCTTACGCCGGGTCTAGCCATCTCAATAGCGAGATAAAGGCTTTCCTCGGTGGACTTCATCAGCGCCTTTGCCGTATCGGAAATCTCTCCCACCGCAAAGGTCTTGCAGGAATCTCCGTGATATCCGTCGATATAAGCACCGACGTCTACCGAAACGATGTCGCCCTCAACAAACTTGCGGGGACCGGGGATCCCGTGGATTACCTCGTCGTTGACGGAAATACAGGCTGAGCCGGGAAATCCGCCGTAACCCAGAAAGCTGGGCTTTGCACCGTGCGAGGTAATATATTTGCGGACTATGGTATCAAGCTCCTTGGTAGTCATACCGGGTCTGATAGCCTCGCCCGCCGCAATCAATGCTCCGGCGGTGATTTTGCCCGCCTTCTGCATTTTTGCGATCTCTTTATTGGATTTAACGCATATCATGAGCTCGCCTTCTTCTTTAAGCGTTTATAGCTGCAAGAGTAAGCTTTGAAGTATCGGCAACCTCTTCCTGTCCTTCAACAGTAACGAGCTTGCCCTGAGCTTCATAATAGCCCTTAAGAGGAGCTGTCTGCTCATGATAGGTCTTGAGTCTGCTGATAACGGTCTCAGGCTGGTCGTCCTTGCGGATAACGAGCTCCTTGCCGCAAACATCGCAGATTCCCTCGACCTTGCTTGGTTTGAAATCAACATGATAAGTAGCTCCGCAGTCGAGACAAACTCTTCTGCCGCTAAGTCTCTGCTGAATTTTCTCATCGGGAACATGGATCTCAACGACCTTGTCGATCTTTACGCCCATAGCGTCCAGCGCCTCAGCCTGAGGAACTGTTCTTGGGAAACCGTCAAGGATAAAGCCGTTCTGAGCGTCAGGCTCCTTGATCCTGTCCTTGAGGATACCGATAACAATATCGTCGGAAACAAGGTCGCCTGCGTCCATAGCAGCCTTTGCCTTGAGTCCGTACTCAGTGCCTGCCTTAACGGCAGCTCTGAGCATATTGCCGGTAGAAATTGTAGGAATGTTCAGCGCCTTGCAGATGACCTCTGCCTGCGTACCTTTGCCTGCGCCGGGCGCACCCAGTAAAATCAGATTCATATTGACTGACTCCTTTACTAATTTTCAGACCTTGCGAATGACAATTATTCCAGGAAGCCCTTATGATGACGCATCATCATCTGCGACTCCATTGTGCGGACTGTTTCAAGTGCAACGCTTACAACGATAAGTATCGAAGTACCGCCCATTGCGATGTTTACGCCTGTTGCAGCGCCGAAGATGATCGGGAAGATAGCGATTATTCCGAGGAATACAGCTCCCACCAATGTGATCTTTGACAGAATTCTCTTGATGTAGTCAGATGTTGGCTTACCGGGTCTGATACCGGGAACTCCGCCGTTGCTCTGTCTCAGGTTGTTTGCGATCTCAACAGGATTATACTGCATTGAAACATAGAAGTAGTTAAATCCGATAATCAGTACAAAGTACAGGCAAGCATAGAACGGATGAGTATAGCTGAACCATCTCAGAAGTCCGTTATAGAAGCCTGTTCCGTCTTCTCTCGGCTTGATGAACATTTCAAGTGTGGATGGCAGCGACATGAACGACATCGCAAAGATGATAGGAAGAACGCCGCTCATTGCTATTTTAATAGGAATGAAGGTATTCTGTCCGCCGTACTGCTTTCTGCCTACGACACGTTTTGCATACTGAATAGGGATTCTTCTTTCAGCATTGTTCATAAAGATAATGAATGCGATCATCAGTACAAATACAACGAGAATAACGGGAACAAGTATCATATACTTAGCCTCGCCGGTCTTCATCATGAGTATCAGCGACCATACAGCCGAAGGTCCTCTTGCGATGATACCTGCAAACAGCAGCATTGAAATACCGTTGCCTATGCCCTTTTCGTTTATCTGATCGCCCAGCCAGATGGTGAGCGAAGAACCTGCGGTAAAGCAAGCGATGATAACGACCTCGGCATAGATCTTTTCCCAGCCGTCGGTATACATAAGTGCGTGAGCGGAGTTTTTCAGAGTCAGGTAATAAGCCCAAGCCTGGAATACCGAGATGCCCAGCGCTGTATACTTAGTGATCTTGTTGAGCTTCTTGCGTCCCTCGGGACCTTCCTTAGCCATTCTCTCCAGAGGAGGAAGAGCATAGGTAAGAAGCTGAATGATGATCTGTGCATTGATATATGGCGATACAGACAGTGCCAGAAGAGTAGCCTTTGCAAAGTTACCTCCTGACAGAACGTTCAGGTAGCCGAAAAAGTTACCCGACGCATTGCTGTCCTGAAACCATGAAGCCAGCGCAGCAGCGTCCAGATACGGTACCGGAATTGCTCCGCCGATTCGGTAAATAATTATGATGAAGAATGTAAACAGGAGCTTCCTTCTCAGTTCAGGAACCTTCCAGGCATTACGAAATGTCTCTATCACAATTACATCACCTCAGCCTTCCCGCCTGCCTTTTCAATCTTTTCCTTAGCAGAAGCGGAGAATGCTGCCGCCTTTACGGTGAGATTTTTAGTAAGCTCGCCGTTTCCGAGGATCTTTACTCCGTCAAGCTCTTTCTTTACGAGACCTGATGCCTTGAGAAGCTCGGTGTCAACAACTGTGCCGTCTACAAATCTGTCAAGATCAGATACGTTTACAACAGCATACTCAGTTGCAAAAATATTATTAAATCCACGCTTAGGGATTCTTCTTGCCAGTGTGGTCTGTCCGCCTTCAAAGCCCGGTCTTACGCCGCCGCCTGAACGTGCATTCTGACCCTTATGACCCTTGCCTGCTGTCTTTCCCCAGCCTGAACCATGTCCTCTTCCGATTCTCTTGGTAGCCGACTTTGAACCAGCGGCAGGTGATAATTCGTGCAATTTCATATATTTCGCACCTCCTTGCTTTACGCTTCGGTTACTTTAATAAGGTGTGATATAACTTTGATCTTGCCCTGTGTCTGTGCGTTGTCAGGCTGTGTTGTTACATCACCGATTTTTCTAAGACCAAGAGAATTAGCTGTCAGCACTTGCTTCTCGATCTTATTGTTAAGGCTCTTAACCAGCTCAATCTTCAAGTTTGCCATTGCCGTTTCCTCCTTAGCCCAAAATTTCCTGTGCAGTCTTACCTCTCTTAGCAGCAACCTCTTCAGCAGATTTAACTGAAGCAAGGCCGTTGATAGTAGCTCTTACTACGTTGCAGGGATTGTTTGAACGAAGCGACTTCGTTCTGATATCCTTGATACCTGCAATTTCAACTACTGCTCTGACCGGTCCGCCTGCGATAACACCGGTACCGGGAGCAGCCGGCTTCATAAGAACCTCGCCTGCACCGAACTTGCCGATGACCTCGTGTGGGATAGTCGTACCCTTCAATGAAACCTTGATAAGGTTCTTCTTTGCGTCCTCGATACCCTTGCGGATAGCGTCGGGAACTTCGCTGGACTTACCAAGACCGAAGCCTACTGTTCCGTTTCCGTCGCCTACTACGATAAGTGCGGAGAACTTCATTATACGTCCGCCCTTAACAGTCTTTGAAACTCTGTTAATGGCAACAACCTTTTCGCTAAGTTCCAATGTTGAAGCATCTATTATAGCCAAAAGTATACCCTCCTTTTAGAACTTGAGTCCGCCTTCGCGAGCTCCGTCTGCTAACTCTTGTACACGTCCGTGATAGAGATAACCGCCTCTGTCGAATACGACATTCTCGATTCCCTTTTCAGCAGCCGCTTTAGCGATCATTGCGCCTACCTTGCGAGCGCCTTCCTTGTTGCCGCCGTTGCCGTCAAAATCCTTAGACATTGAAGAAGCAGCACAAAGTGTTACGCCGTTGATATCGTCGATGATCTGTGCATATATATGCTTTGAGGAGCGGAATACGTTCAGGCGTGGGCACTCAGGAGTTCCGGAAACCTTGTTGCGGACTCTTGCGTGTCTCTTTGCTCTTGCCTTCGCTCTGTCAAGCTTTTTCACCATAGTAATTCTCTCCTTTTAATTACTTCTTGCTGCCCTTACCGGCCTTACCTTCCTTGCGGATAATGTACTCGCCAGTATAGCGGATACCCTTACCCTTATAAGGCTCCGGCGGACGCTTTTCACGGATTTCACAAGCGAACTGACCTACTGCCTGCTTATCGATTCCTGAAACCACGATCTGGTTAGGCTGAGGAACGTCGATCTTGATTCCGTCTGTTTCAGGTACGATAACCTGATGAGAGTAACCAAGGTTCATAACAAGGTTGTTGCCCTGTTTTGCTGCTCTGTAACCTACGCCGACGATTTCAAGCGTCTTTGAATAACCGTTTGTTACGCCCTCTACCATGTTGCTGATGAGGGTTCTTGTCAGACCGTGAAGCGACTTGTGGAACTTATCCTCTGAAGGACGAGCTACAGTTACAACACCGTCTTCCAACTTGATGATCATATCTTTATTAAAAGATTTAGTCAATGTTCCCTTAGGACCCTTAACTGTTACAACGTTTCCGTCTGCCACAGTTACCTCTACGCCGGCAGGAACACTAATAGGCTTGATTCCGATTCTAGACATAATATTAGTCCTCCTTACCAGATAAATGCGAGAACTTCACCGCCGACATTAAGCTCTCTTGCCTTCTTGTCGGTAACGATGCCCTTTGATGTTGAAACGATGGCAACGCCAAGTCCCTTCATTACCTTAGGCATATCTTCGCAGCTTGAGTAGATTCTCAAACCGGGCTTAGAAACTCTTCTAAGACCTGAAATAACCGGATTTCTGTTCTCATCGTATTTAAGAGTAATTCTGATTATACCCTGTTTTCCGTCCTCAATAATCTTAAAGTCCTTTACATAGCCCTCGTCTACAAGGATCTGTGTGATAGACTTTTTCATATTAGATGCAGGAACGTCAACTGTTGCGTGCTTTGCAGTGCTTGCATTACGAATTCTGGTCAATAAATCTGCTATTGTATCAGTAATTTGCATGCTTGTTAACCTCCTTTTACCAACTAGCCTTCTTAACTCCAGGAATCTGACCGTCATGTGCCAATTCTCTGAAGCAGATACGGCAGATGCCGAACTTTCTCAGATATGCATGAGGTCTTCCACAGATTTTACATCTGTTGTAAGCACGAGTGGAATACTTAGGCTTAGCCTGCTGTTTGTTTATCATAGCCTTTTTAGCCATTGAAATTTCCTCCTCTTAACCTTACTTTGCGAACGGAGCGCCCATCAGTGAAAGCAGCTCCTTAGCTTCTTCGTCTGTTTTTGCAGTCGTGATAAAGTTGATATCCATACCACGAACCTTGTCGATCTTATCGTACTCGATCTCAGGGAAGATCAGCTGCTCCTTGATACCTGTGGAGTAGTTTCCTCTTCCGTCGAAAGAGTTGCCGTTGATTCCTCTGAAGTCTCTTACACGAGGAAATGCTACGTTGAAAAGTCTGTCAACGAACTCATACATTTTCTCAGCTCTCAGAGTTACCTTTACACCGATGATCTGTCCGTCTCTCAGCTTGAAGTTAGCAACGGATTTCTTAGCCTTACAAACAATAGGCTTCTGACCTGTAATAGTAGCCAGGTCTGACATGATTGCGTCGATAACCTTCTTGTTATCCTTATCAGCTCCGCAGCCCACGTTGATAACTACCTTATCAAGCTTTGGGATCTGCATAACGTTAGCATACTGGAATTTCTTCATCATAGCAGGAGCTACGGTGCTAACATAATATTCTTTTAATCTTGCAGCCATCGTAAAATCTCCTCCTTAATTAAAACTCTTCGCCGCAGTCAGCGTTCTTGCAAACTCTGACCTTTGAGCCGTCCTCAAGGATCTTGTGTGCGATCCTTGTAGCTTTGCCGCACTTAGGGCAAACTGCCTGGACCTTTGAAGCGTACATAGCGGCTTCTGCCTCAACAATGCCGCCCTGCTGCTGAGCGCTTCTTGGCTTAACGTGCTTTGTTGCGATGTTAAGTCCCTCTACGATTACCTTTCCTTCCTTAGGGGAAACCGCAAGGACCTTACCCTTCTTACCCTTATCCTTACCGGAAAGAATAACAACCGTGTCGCCTGTCTTTACGTGTACCTTATTCATCAACGACACCTCCTATTAAAGCACTTCGGGAGCGAGTGAAAGGATCTTGAGATAATCCTTGTCACGAAGCTCTTTAGCTACCGGTCCAAAAATACGTGTACCTCTTGGGTTTTTATCTTCCTTAATAATTACAGCAGCGTTCTCGTCGAAACGGATATATGTTCCGTCTGCACGACGAAGACCCTTTGCTGAACGAACGATTACTGCTTTAACAACATCGCCTTTCTTAACAACGCCGCCTGGTGTTGCCTTCTTGACCGAAGCAACTACAACGTCACCGATGTTTGCATACCTTCTGCGTGTTCCACCTAAAACTCTGATGCACATAAGCTCCTTTGCGCCGGAGTTATCTGCTACTTTCAGGTAAGTCTGCATCTGTACCACAGTGCGTTCCTCCTTTCACAACATTAAAGGCTGCGGCAGAAATTCTGCCGTCAAACCTTATAGAATTTATTACTTAGCCTGCTCGAGAACGTTAACCAGACGCCATCTCTTGTCCTTAGACAGCGGACGGGTCTCCATAACCTCAACCTTGTCGCCGATGTTGCATACGTTGTTCTCATCGTGCGCCTTAAGCTTAACTGTTCTCTTGATGATTTTCTTATAAAGCGGATGCTGTACGTTATCCTCGATTGCAACGACGATCGTCTTGTCCATCTTGTTGGAAACTACCTTGCCCACTCTTGTTTTTCTAAGATTTCTTTCGCTCACAGTTAATCCTCCCTTCGTCAATTACTGAACGGACTCTTGCTTACGAATGAATGTCTTTACACGAGCAATATCCTTCTTGACAGCCTTCATTCTCATTGGATTGTCCAACTGATTTACGGCGTGCTGAAAACGAAGGTTAAAAAGCTCCTGCTTAAGCTCTGCGAGCTTCTCGTTAAGCTCAGCTACTGACAGATCCTTGATTTCATTTGCTTTCATTATTGCTCACCACCCGTTTCTTGAGTTTCTCTCTTAACAAACTTACATTTTACAGGAAGCTTGTGCATAGCAAGTCTCATAGCTTCTCTTGCTACCTCTTCACTTACTCCTGCGATCTCGAACATTACTCTGCCCGGCTTAACAACGGCTACCCAGTACTCAGGTGAGCCCTTTCCTGAACCCATTCGTGTTTCTGCCGGCTTTTCTGTAACAGGCTTGTCGGGGAATATCTTGATCCAAACCTGACCGCCACGCTTGATGTATCTTGTCATAGCGATACGGGCAGCCTCGATCTGATTTGAAGTGATCCATGCAGGCTGAAGTGCCTGAAGACCGTACTCACCGTGTGAAACCTTGTTACCTCTCAAAGCCTTGCCCTTAAGGCGGCCTCTCTGTACTCTTCTGTACTTAACTCTCTTTGGAAGCAGCATTAGTTGTTACCTCCTTCTCTTTTTGCTTTGTTGAAGTCACGGCGTCCGCCCTTAGCTCTGTCGTCGTTTCTTCTGTTACGTCTTCTGTCAGAAGTATCTCTTCTGTCGGAAGCAGCAACCTCGCCCTTGAGGACTTCGCCTCTGTAGATCCAAACCTTTACGCCGATACGGCCGTAGGTTGTGTGAGCTTCTGCTGTACCGTAATCAATATCAGCTCTGATGGTCTGAAGTGGGATCGTACCCTCGTGATAGCTTTCAGCTCTTGCGATCTCAGCGCCTGCAAGACGTCCTGAGCATCTAACCTTGATACCCTTTGCGCCAAGCTTCATAGCTCTGCCGATGGACTGCTTCATTGCACGTCTGAATGAGATTCTGTCCTCCAGATCGTGAGCGATCTTCTCAGCAACCAGCTGTGCATTGATATCGGGCTGCTTAACTTCAACGATATTGATAGCGACCTTCTTGCCGATCTTCTTTTCAATGTCTGCACGGATCTTTTCGATCTCTGCGCCGCCTCTTCCGATAACAAGACCGGGCTTAGCGCAGTGGATGTGAAGCTTTACCTTCTGTCCGCCGTCGTTATCTGCAAATCTTTCGATTTCTACTTTAGGAACACCTGCATAAACGCACTTATCGGAAGGATTCTTTGAACGTCTGTTAAGAATGTTCATAACATAATTACGGATGTTATAATCCTCAACCAGTGTGTCGCCGAAAGTGCTCTTATCTGCAAACCAGCGGGAATCCCAATCCTTGATCACACCGACTCTCAGTCCGTGTGGATTAACTTTCTGGCCCATAGTTTACCTCCTCTTTCAGCTTTATTCCTTTTCCTTGAGAACCAGTGTGATGTGTGAAGTTCTCTTAAGAATTCTATAGGCTCTGCCCTGTGCTCTTGGCATGATTCTCTTCATTATAGGTCCCGGGCAAACGTAACACTCAGCAACATAAAGATTGTTCTTATCCATGTTGTGATTGTTCTCTGCGTTTGCAGCGGCGGACTTCAGAAGCTTCTCCAAATATTCACAAGCAGCCTTTGGTGTGTGCTTTACTGTTGCCATAGCAACTTCATAATCTTTTCCTCTGATAAGATCCAGAACGATCTGTACCTTACGGGGAGCAATACGAGCATTTCTCAGAATTGCCTTTGCTTCCATCTGAACTCCTCCTTTCCGCTACTTCTTACCATTATTAGAGGTCTTGGAACCTGCATGACCTTTAAAAGTTCTTGTTGGTGCAAACTCACCCAGCTTATGTCCTACCATATCCTCGGTAACATATACCGGAACGTGCTTGCGGCCATCATGAACAGCGAATGTATGACCAACGAATTCAGGGAAGATTGTTGAAGCTCTGCTCCATGTCTTTACAACCTTTTTCTCGCCTGCATCGTTCATTGCGATTACTTTTTTCATAAGGGATTCTTCAACGAAAGGTCCCTTCTTGACGCTTCTACCCATTATTCATCTGCCTCCTTTCAGCATTACTTACCGTTTCTGCGTTTTACGATAAACTTATCGGAGCGATGATGCTTAGCGCGCGTCTTGTAGCCCATTGTCGGCTTACCCCAAGGAGTAACAGGACTTGGACGTCCGACAGGCGACTTACCTTCACCACCACCGTGAGGGTGATCGCAGGGGTTCATTACAGAACCACGAACTGTAGGTCTCCAGCCCATGTGACGCTTTCTGCCGGCTTTACCGATATTAACGTTCTCATGGTCGATGTTTCCTACCTGACCGATCGTAGCCATGCAGTTGATCGGGATCTTTCTCATCTCGCCGGAAGGAAGTCTTACGAGAGCGTATGTCTCTTCCTTACCCATGAGCTGAGCCATGTTTCCTGCGGAACGAACCAGCTGTGCGCCCTTGCCGGGATAAAGCTCAAGGTTGTGAATGAAAGTACCTACAGGAATATTTGCAAGTGCAAGTGCGTTGCCGGGCTTGATGTCGGCGTCTGCGCCTGCTCTGATGATGTCGCCTACTGCCAGTCCGTTAGGAGCGATGATGTATCTCTTCTCGCCGTCCTCGTACTGAACCAGTGCGATGAATG
>JBJERD010000022.1:0-5515 GCA_051882095.1 Oscillospiraceae bacterium | reverse complement strand
TGAAAATATTGAACAGTATGACTCTGATGATATTGTCAATCTTTGCACAAACAGCGCCTATACGATAACAAAGCTTGATAAAAACAACGTCGACATCAAAAAGCATATTGACGAGATAGACAAAAACGGTGCGTTTGTGGAAACCAGCGGCTTTTTGCCAAATGCTGTGGCTATTGTTTCGGTGAAAGGCGAATATTTCCGCATTAACACCTTTGCAAAGGAGAACTATTACTGGGCGGTATATTTTGTGGTCATAGTGGCTTTTATTGTATGTATAATACTGGGAACGATACTTACTGCATTTATGAGCCGTGTAATGCTGCAGCCGCTGTGGGAGCTTAACAAGGCTACGGCGGAGGTTGCAAAGGGAAACTTCTCGGTAAGGGTAAAGGTGCCAAAGGACGAGGAGTACGGTATGCTTGCCCGCAACTTCAACAAGATGGCGGAGGAGCTTTCGGGCATTGAAACGCTGAGAGGAGATTTCATAAGCAACGTTTCTCACGAATTCAAAACGCCGCTGGCATCCATTCAGGGCTTTGCAAAGCTTTTACAGGACGAGAGCCTTTCAAAAGAGGACAGGCATGAATACACGCAGATAATCATAGACGAAACGTCAAGGCTTTCAAAGCTTGCCTCCAATATCTTAAAGCTTTCAAAGCTTGAAAATCAGACTACCATAGGCAAAAAGACGAGGTTTTCTCTTGACGAGCAGATAAGAAAGATAATACTCATGCTTGAGCCTGAGTGGTCGAAGAAAAACATTAATCTGGACATTGCTCTTGACGATATCTATTATTACGGCAATGAGGAGCTTATGGGTCAGATATGGCAGAACATAATAAACAACGCAATAAAATTCACGCCGCAGGACGGTGAGATAAAGGTTCAGCTTTATCAGACCGAGAGCAACATCACTGCAAGGATATCGGATAACGGCATAGGCATTTCCCACGAGGCGAAGGAAAAGATATTCGAGAAATTCTATCAGGGAGATCATTCACGAAAGACGGAGGGCAACGGTCTGGGACTTGCGCTTGTAAAGAGGATAGTCGATCTCTGCGAGGGAAAGATATATGTTGAAAATCTCTATGAGGGCGGAGTTTGCTTTGTTGTGGAGCTGCCGTTTGTGGTTGAAAATATGAAATAGGTCGATGCTGCCGCAGTTTTGCGGCAGTTTGTTTGTGGAATAAGTGTCAAAAACTAAAGCGCAGGCTCAAGCCCGGCATCGGAGAGCTTACCCTTACTCTGTGAATGAACAGGATTTATGAAATGCCCCGAAAAGGGACGTCGGGGACGCTGTCCCCTACAAATCAACGGACTGGAAAAATATGTAGGGGCTGGCGTCCTCGACAGCCCGACTGCCGCAGTTCTTGCGGCAGTTTTTATGCTTGATTTTTTGCGTAAAAAAGTGTAGAATAATACTACAGGCGGCACAGCGTAACCAAAACGCTTTCCAAAACATATTATGTATCAATAATGCTTTGGAGGTGTTTGCTGTGACGGAGGTTATTATTCTGCTGGCTGTACTGGCTGCCGCTGCGGTGTTTTTTGCGGTAAGACGGTTCAGGTTCAAAAAAAGAGAATGTAGAAAAAAAGGCTATATCGTCATTCCATGCTGTGCGGATACCAAGGATCTGGAAAGGACTGTGCGTTCTTATTACTGGGAAGAGGTGTTTGAAAATCCTTCTCTCGGTCGTGAGATACTGGTGGTGCTTATGGAACGCAGCGAGAACGATTATATCGCCGGAAGGCTTTCGCAGGAGCTGTCGATCGTAAAAGTGACAGATATTTCGGGTCTGGAGGATTACCTTATAAAAAAGGAAGTCCGCTGTCACAGAAGTTGAAGGCTTAGGATAATTTACATATAAGGATAGTTGACATATGGATGATCTTGAAAAAATTCAGGGCGAGGTGGACAGCATTGTTTACCGCAACGAGGACAACGGCTTTGGAGTGATAATGCTCAAATGGGACGACGAGCTTATTACCGTTGTGGGCGAGCTGGGCAACGTGGAGGAGGGCGAGGAGCTTACCTGCACGGGCAGATTTGTCACTCATCAGAAGTTCGGCGAACAGTTTAAGTGCGAGATATGCGAGCGTTCACTGCCTACCTCTCCCGCCGCTATAAAAAGATATCTTGCCAGCGGAGTTATCAAGGGCGTTGGCGCTGTTATGGCGAAAAGAATAGTGGACGCTTTCGGAGAGGAAACTCTTGAAATTATCGAAAACGATCCGGACAGGCTGACCGAAATTGAGGGCATAACAAAGAAAAAGGCGGAGAAAATTTCGCAGGAGTTTAAAACCACTTTTGCAGTCAGGTCGCTGATGATATATCTCAATTCCTTCGATATTCCTGCGTCGATAGGCATAAGGGCTTGGAAAAGGTGGGGGGATTCGGCAGAGCAGATGATAAGGTCAAATCCTTACGTTCTGTGCGTTTACGGTATTGATCTGCCTTTTGTCAAGGCGGACGAGATAGCGGCAAAGCTTGAGATTCCAAAGGATTCGGACAACAGGGTAAAGGCAGGAATAAGCTGCGTTCTGAGGGAAAATTCAAACTCGGGTCACACCTGTCTGCCGCTGGACAAGTTCGAGGAGATATCACGGGGATTTCTTGGCATAGACCATGAGCAGTTTCAGCGTGTGCTTGACGAGCAGATAGAGGACGAAAACCTGTTTTATTATTACAAGCAGAAGCGTCCTTTTGTGATGCTCAGAGATTTTTACAAGGCGGAGGACTATATTGCAAGACGTCTTTCAATAATGAGAGAGTGTTCATACGACAACAAGATAGACTTCTCGGAGGTCATTGACATTGCCGAGGAGCAGAACGGCATAAAGTATGAGGAGCTGCAGCGAAAGGCGATAAATCTTGCTCTTTCACACGGTTTTCTTGTGCTGACGGGAGGTCCCGGAACGGGAAAGACCACAACGCTCAATGCAATAATCTCACTTTATCAGCAGCAGGGGCTTAATGTTATGATAGCCGCTCCCACGGGTAGAGCGGCGAAAAGGCTTTCAGACCTGACGGGTTTTGAGGCTAAGACTATTCACCGTATGCTGGAAGTAAAGGTGTCGGAGGGAGATACTCTCAGCTTTGTGCATGACGAAAACGACCAGCTGGACTGCGACGTTATGATAATCGACGAGATGTCAATGGTGGACAGCTGTTTGTTCGAGGCGCTGCTGAGAGCTATAAGCATAACCTGCAAGCTTGTGCTGGTGGGGGATTCCGACCAGCTGCCGTCGGTGGGAGCGGGAAACGTTCTGAAAGATATTATCGACAGCGGAGTGATGCCCGTTGTTACGCTGAAGGAAATATTCAGGCAGGCGCAGCAGAGCGCTATTGTTACAAACGCCCACAAGATAGTAAACGGCGAGCATATTGATCTTACCGAAAAGGACAAGGATTTCTTTTTTATGCAGCGGCTGCAATATCCTGAGCTGCAAAATCTTGTGGTGGAGCTTTGCAAGAAAAGGCTGCCCGACGCTTACGGATTTTCGCCCTTTGAGGACATTCAGGTGCTTTCGCCTACCAGAAAGGGTCCCAGCGGAACGGTGGAGCTTAACAAACGGCTGCAGCAGGAGCTTAATCCACCTGCCGCAGGGAAGTCGGAGGTAAAGACTCCGCTTTACACCTACCGCAAGGGTGACAAGGTGATGCAGACAAAAAATGATTATGACATATTGTGGAAGAAAACTCTTGACGATGACAAAACCGAGAGCGGAGCGGGAATTTTCAACGGCGACATAGGAATAATAATCGCTGTGAACAAGATACTCAGGACTGTTACCATCGACTTTGAGGGCAGAGTTGCTGTGTACAATTCGGATATGCTTGAAAATCTGGAGCTTGCATATGCGGTAACGGTTCACAAAAGTCAGGGTAGCGAGTTCGACGCAGTTATACTTACCGTTTTCGGCGGATTTGACAAGCTTTATTACCGCAATCTGCTTTATACGGCGGTGACGAGGGCGAAGAAGCTGCTTATCATAATAGGCTCGAAAAAGCGTGTGGAGTTTATGATAGACAACAATCGGCGGACGCTCAGATACACCTGTCTGAAAAATATGCTCAAGGAGCTGAATTCCGATGAAGATAGCGGACAGCAGATTTTTGAAATGTGATTTCTGGCTGGATATGCTTTTCCCCAACCGCTGCCCGTGCTGCGGAAGGGTAATAAAATGGGACAAGCTTATCTGCGGTGAGTGCCTTGACAGTCTGCCGTTTCTTGACGATACGCCGTGGCAGGTAAGATTTCCGTCGGACGTTGGGGGAGACGATATCTTTTTTGACTATGCCGCAGCAGTATTTGCATATGAAAGTCCTGCGGTGGAGGGGATATACTGTCTCAAAAGCGGTCACGGAGTAAACTTTGCAAGATTTGCGGCGGATATTCTTTGTGACAAGCTGGAAAACGACGGGATAGCAGCCGACATTCTGACCTGTGTTCCCATGGCGGTAGGCAAAAAGCGGTCGAGGGGCTACAATCAGGCTGAGATACTGGCGAAATACATTAGCAGGAAAACGGAGATTCCCTGTGATTTCAGGCTTTTGAAGAGAAAGGCTGTAAGCCTTGAACAGCATACTCTCAACGCCGAGGAGCGGCATTCTCTTGCGGGCAAGATATATTCGCTGAACGGGGCGCATGGGGATATCAAAGGCAAATCGGTTTTGCTGTGCGACGATGTTTTTACCACGGGAGCCACAATGAACAAATGCGCAGAGCTTTTGAAAGGTGCGGGAGCGGACAAGGTTTTCTGCGTTTCTATATGCTGCACCGAGAAAAAATTGGGCGGCGGCGAATAAACACAGGCTTTTGCGGAATGATAGCTTTAAGGCAGCGGAAAAACATCAAAGGAGGAAAGCCTGTGCGAAGCTTTTTGCTGCTGCGGACTATCATTTTTGCATAGGCGGTCATATGTCGAAAAAGCTTACGGTGAGAGAGTTCGGTGCGATAAAGTCGCTGGTGGCGGTGCAGAACGAGCTTATTTCAAAGTTCGGGGAATTTTCAAAGCAGGCTTCCGAGCCGCAGCTGAGAGAAGCTTTTCAGAAGCTGTGCGCTTCGGCGAAAAATCACAAGCGGAAGCTTTTGAAAACTCTGGAGGCTCATAATGAATGATAACATGAGGATAATAAGAGAGGCTGAGGAACTGGTAAGGTCGGCTTCGGGTGAGCACTGCGCAGCATACAGCGAGCTTTGCGGCTCAAAGTGCGCAGAGGCGGTATTGTCGGTACTTGACGGTGAGCTGAGAATGGCGGAACAGCTTAAACAGCTTGAAAGCTTTTTTGCTCCGCAAAGCAGCGAGCCTTTGGCTAACGAGTACGAGATAAACAAGTTTATTGCAATTGACAATTGACAATGGACAATTGACAATGAAGGTGCGCACTGACGTGCGATATTATTTTTTGAAAAAACAAGGGCGGTCTTTGACCGCCCGTCAGCTTGTCGAAAAAGTGCAAAAATTAAAGCGCAGGCTCAAGCCCGGCGCTAGAGGGCTTGCGAGGGGTCAA
>JBJERD010000021.1:0-5531 GCA_051882095.1 Oscillospiraceae bacterium | reverse complement strand
AATATCGGCAGATGGCTCAAAATAAACGGTGAAGCAATTTATAATACAAAGCTCTGGCGAAAATCAGCGGAAGGTCCTACAGAAATTTCCGAAGGACAGTTTACAGATGGAATCAAGAAAAACTTTACACCGCAGGATATACGTTTCACCATGGCAAACGGGTATCTCTATGCAACCGCTCTGAAAGCCTCTAAAGACGGAAAATATCTGATAAAGTCACTGGATATACAGCCTGCTCATCAGAGGGATAATTTCAGCGGTATCATAAAAAATGTAACCGTACTCGGAACAGATTCAAAACCGCTCTGGGAACGGCTTCCTGACGGTCTGCATATCACTACCGGATATAAAAACGAAGATTATCCGATAGTGTTCAGGATTGAGATTGATTAAATGCGTTTCAAATGCAGGACAGGATACAGTCATTGAGAATTATGGGATTGAATAACGACATTCGGCATTTTAGCGGCATAATCATCAACACTTAACAAATTCTTTGCTTATAGGAGGACATTTATGCGAAAACTATTGGTAAGCTTACTTGCATCGGTAATGCTGATCACTTTGGCAGGCTGTTCAGGTGATAAGGTTTCTGACGCAGGCTCTGATATCGTATCATCCAGCGCTTCTGCGTCTGTGGGAGAAACATCAACCGATGGGGATACTGTAACCACTGAAGGAAATAGCCTCACATCGTTGGAGGTTATAAGACTTATGGGAAATGGAACTAACCTTGGCAATACGCTTGAGGCATATAATCATAGCGGCTATTTAAACGGTTCTGATCCGTCAAATATGGAAACAGGCTGGGGTCAGCCATACACTACCCCTGATATAATCCGTGGCATGAAGGAAGCAGGCTTTGATACATTGAGAATACCTGTTGCATGGACAAACGGTATGAACTTCGAGTCGGGCGACTACACCATAGACGAGCGTCTTATAACTCGTGTTGAGGAGGTAGTGAATTACGCACTTGACGCCGATATGTACGTTATCGTCAACGACCACTGGGACGGTGGCTGGTGGGGTATGTTCGGCTCTGAGGATATGGCAGTGCGTGAGCAGGCAATGGATATGTACCGGTCTATGTGGACGCAGATAGGTGAGCGCTTCAAGGACTATTCCTATAAGCTTATATTTGAGTCTGCTAACGAGGAGCTTGGCGACCGACTTAACGACAAGGATATCACAGGAAGCAAAGGTGTTCTTACTCAGGACGAATGCTACGAAACTACTAACAAGATAAACAGCGAATTTGTAAAGCTTATTCGCTCTCAGGGCAGCAAAAACGCAGACCGTTTCTTGCTGATTGCGGGTTATAACACCGGTATCGAAACCTCCTGCGACGAGCGTTTCCGTATGCCTGATGATACAGCGAAGGATAAGCTGCTGCTTTCGGTTCATTATTATACTCCCTGGGACTATTGCGGCACAAAAGGCGTGAACAGCTGGGGTTCTCCTTCGGATTACAGAGAGCAGAATGATAAATTTGAGGAGCTTAGTATGTTCTCTGATGCAGGCTACGGTGTTGTTATCGGTGAATATGCTGTAATGGGATCAGGCAAGTCCAACAGGATTGATTTCTATTCAAATCTTCTTGATAATTGCGATCTGTATGATTTCTGTCCTGTTCTGTGGGACTGCAACGAGTTCTATAATCGCCGTACCCTTAAGTGGGCGGACGAGGAGGTAGGAGAGCTGTTTGATAAGCGCCGCTATGCTAACGAAGCAGATCTTTCTGTTGAAGAGATCAAGGAAAGTGCACGGACACGGCTTGGTGATACATTAGAAAGTGTAACAGAGAGCTTTGTTTCTGAAGGCGAGCTTCTTCCCGCTGATGATAAAGCTATCGCATGGATCATGTATCAGAGCAGCGATTGGAACATGGCTTACAGCGTAGGCGACAATTACGACCCTACTAACAAGACTGCCGGCATTAAGGCTACAAACGTTGAGATCACAGGCGAGGGAACGTATACTGTAAGCCTTGATTTTACAGACTGCGGTATTGCTTACGGAACTGGCTTCTCTGCAATCGGCATCTCGAACGGTGAAACGATGTTCCCCGGATATACTATTAACATAGACAATATACTCATCAACAATGCCCCCTACGAAATGGAAGGCAAAGAGTACACTTGCTCCGACGACGGTAAATGTACAAGAGTAAACCTCTATAACGGTTGGGTTCCCACTCCTCCCGAGGCGGCAAGAACAGCCGACGGTGACCTGACAGGCTGCACTGCTCAGATTATGCCGCTTGGTGACAAGGATGTAGTTAACTCTATTTCTATTACATTTACATATAAAGCACCATGATATATTCACAAATTCGATTTGGAATTTATCAGCTTAAATTATTCTGTTTACTCCTAAACTCTTTTGGCGAACTGCCAAGTGTTTTTCGGAACACCTCAGCAAAATAGCTTGAGCTGTTAAATCCGCATTTTTCGGCTATTTCTGCCACGCTCATATCTGTTTCGTTCAATAGATCTATGCTCTTTGATATTCGATATTCATTTAGATGGTCTATTGGAGTTTTACCGATATATTCTTTAAAAAGTTCACAGCATCGGCTTCTGCACACCAATCCTGCTGATGCAATATCATCAAGCGTGAGAGCTTCAAAATAATGCCCTTGTATATATCCGGTCATTGCGTGTACTGCCGACAGCTTTTTCATGTCCTCCAATAAATGATATACTGTATCGCTGCAAAGTCTGAATATTCCATAAGCTATCTCACAGCAAAGCGCCGCCGCCTTTATTTTATATCCCTCAGATTGTTGAGAGCATACTTCGTGGAGCTTCTTTATTCCATTGGTAACAGCCTTTCCATCTATATCATCATGAGCTTTCAGGATTGTAAAAGCTATAGTGATTTTATTTCAAGAGAACGGGAATTACGAAGGAGTTATATTGCTGGAGTATCAGGCTATTCTGATGCTCTTGAAGATGGTGTAGAAACAATAGCAGAAGGATTTGTTCGTGTTCGAAATGGTGAAATTGTAGATGAAAGAGTATTATCACTAATAGAAGTTTACATAGAAAGGTGGAAAAAATAATGCCAGTAATTATTCCGGATTGTACATCATGCAAACATTTAATGGATAAAAACGAAAACGGGCAATTTTGCTGTACAGCCTTCCCTGATGGGATACCTAAAGAATACTTTTGGGGCAATATAAAAGTAAAAAATATTTCCGAATGTGCAAACAACATAAAATTTGAAGAAAATAAAGACTAATACCACTCTCAAACTTGCGAGGCGGTATTTTTATACCTAAAAACAGAAAGGACAGATATTATAAATTTTGGAAAGGCTATCGAAGAAGCGAAAAAAGGAAAGAAAAGGTTGGAACGGTAAAGGTCAATACGTTGAACTTGCCACAAATATAAGTTATAAAGCTCCAAACGGTGATATAGTTAATGCTGAACACAATGATATAGGTAACAAGGCATTTGCATTTGTGGGGACATCTGGCGTTCAGCTTGGCTGGCATTGTTTATGTTACTGATGTGAACGAAAACAAAAAGATTCCTACCTGTAACAATATTACTGAAAACTCCTTCATGAATGATAAAGATGTTCAAAAGGCTATCTCTCTTGCGCCTGCTGATATTGCTGATGGTTATAAAAACCAGGCAGAGTACATTGAGAAAGTTCGTGTTGAGTGGCTCGAAAAAGCAAGCAAAGAGCCTGCTTATGATGTGTTTATCAGTTTCAAGGATAGTGACCGTGAAAACGGAATTGAACGTACTCAGGACAGTATCGATGCGCAAGACCTTTATAATGCACTTGTTGCTGAAGGCTACAAGGTGTTCTTTAGCCGTATTAGCCTTCGTGATAAAATTTCCGAACAGTATGAACCCTATATTTATAATGCAATTAAAACCGCTAAGGTTATGATTGTATTCGGTGAAAAGGCAACGTACTTTAATTCTGTATGGATCAAGAACGAGTGGACGGCTTGGTCGGAGAGCGAACGCTCCGTTATGGAGCAGATTTTGCTGAAACACGGTTTGCGGCGAGAGGATAAAAACGTTCACCGCCCGCATTTGTCCGTTGACGATTACAAGAAAGCTGCTCACGAAGCGGAGCAAATCAACAAACTAAACGCTTACATAAACGAGCTGAAAAAGAAACCTGCAGAGGAACTGACCACGGATGAAGCTGCCTTAATCAACAATCAGAACGATGTTATGCGAGCAAAGGTAACGGAGTTAAGGCAGCAGATTGAAGATATGAGCAAGAAAGCAGGAGCAGATTTTGTCCCTGTTAATATCTACAGTCCCGACAAGCTGCAATACACAGCCGACGGGCTGGCTCGTGCTAAAATACCTTGTGTGGCAGAAAGCAACACCCTTTACATTCCCGATTATGCTTTGAGGACGGCACAGGCGATTGCGTCCCACTACAAGCCTGACGAAAAAGCACCCACTATCCGCGAGAAGATTAAGCTCGACATTGACAGGCTGGTGTATAGAACGGAAACCCTTGACGATTTGCTGCATCGGTTGCAGGAGCGTGGGTATGAGGTCAAATACGGCAAGTACGTATCGGTGAAGCACTCGCCTGCTGAACGGTTTATGCGGCTTAAAAACCTCGGTGATGAATATTTGCCGAAAAACCTTGAAATACGCATAGCCGAGAAGGATATGTTTACCGACCGTGTAAGATATGAGGTGCAGAACGCAAGTCCGATTGAAAAGCGGTTTCATATCACCCTTCTTAACATCACCACCGCCGTTAAGCAGTTTCGCCTTGAACCGAAGAAAACGGACAGGCGCAGATACTATTTCTTCCAAAATGACGCTCGTATAAACTACCTATCGGAACAGCTTGCCACAATCGGCGAGTTTGAGTTGACCTCCCGTGACAGCATTTATGCAAAGGCGCAGGAGCTTCAGCGGACGATACACAAAAAGCGTTCAGAGGGCGACAATCCCGAAGAGGAGGAATACGCCTTAAAGCGCATAAACACGCTGATTAAGGCTTACGAGGAGATTGTGGAGGGCAATTATATCGACAATCTGATTAAGGCACAGCAGGAAGAAAAACAGGCTGCGGAGCAGAATGCAAATGCACACAAAAATACAACGAAAAAGGCACAGAAAAGATAACATACCTCTTGATAAATCACACTTTAAAGCGTAAAATAGAATTGCAGAGAGTATGTCATAAATCTACAATATCGAAAGTAGCGATATTTTATGGCAACAATCAGAAAGCGCGGCGGCACATATCAGATACGGGTGTCGCTGGGCTACGATAAAAACGGCAATCACAAGGAGCAGGCAATGACTTGGAAGCCCGATGAGGGTATGTCGGAGCGGCAGATACAAAAGGAGCTGAACAGGCAGGCGGTGATGTTTGAGGAAGCCTGTATGCGTGGTTTTCAGTCAAAAGCTGTGAAATTTGAAACCTTTGCAGAGGAATGGTTCGAGGAGTACGCAAAGCCTAATCTCCGCAACACTACATACGAACGGCTTTTACAGCTTCGCAAGAGAGTTTACGCTGCTATCGGT
>JBJERD010000020.1:0-5580 GCA_051882095.1 Oscillospiraceae bacterium | reverse complement strand
TAAATGACAGGTACTTTTTATAAAGGAGATGACTTTTTTGCTTGACTGTTATTCCACCAACGCTACGGTCACTAAGATCAGGGCTATCCACGGTAAAATGTTCAACCGTGAGAATTATCATATAATGGTCTCAATGCGAAGCGTCTCCGAGATCGCTGAATATCTCAAAAGATCCTCAAGGTTCAGGGAAGTGCTGAGAGACGTGGATCCCAACACCATACACAGAGGCTTTCTTGAAGACCTGCTCAAAAAGAGCAACTTTGAGACCTATGTGAAGCTGTGCAGCTTTCAGGGACTTGATAAGCTTCCGTTTTATAATTTTCTTATCGAAAAAAGCGAGTGCGAGCAGCTGCTCAATCTTGTGAATGCCCTTAATTCTGGGCTTGATAAGAAGTTTATCGGAGAGCTTCCCGGATATGTGATAAAACATTCCGACCTTGATATGCTTGCGCTGTCGAAAGCCACCGATTTTGACGATATGCTCTCAAAGCTGAAAGGCACACCTTATTTAAAGGTGCTGAGAGGCGTAAAACGAGGAGAAGACGGCAAAGCCGATTATACCGACTGCGAGCTGAAGCTTAGAACTAATTACTACAAATGGATGCTTGAGAATATTGAAAAGAGCTTTTCGGGCAGTGATGTAAGCGAGCTGAAAAAGCTGATATTCAGTGAGGTAGATATAATAAACATCATCAACGCATACAGACTGAAAGCGTTTTTCGGATATAACGCTCAGCAGATTAAAGAAAGTCAGCTGCCCTTTACCAGAATAGGCAAGGCGCAGATGAACAGATATTACGAAAGCGATACTCCCGAGGAAATGATACAGCGGCTGGAGAAAATGATCTACGGCAGACATTTTCAGGGAGACTATGAGCATATCGAAACAAAGGTGAATCTTTGTACCTATCATCTTATGGAGCATACCGTGGCAAGGTCTACGTCCGCTCCGGTCTCGCTTTATGCTTTTATGAAGCTTTGCGATATAGAGGTCGGCAATATAGTGCATATAATCGAGGGCGTGCGTTACGACGTAGACCCGGCAATGCTTGAAGGCAAGCTGATAATATGCTGAATTTTCTGAAAGGAGAAAAAAGCTTTGACGACATATAACGACATCAGAGAAGGGAGGACGAGCCCGTGCCGAATAATGCTGTGTTAGTTTTTGGGGCGTGGGCGATTGAATGGCTATAGAAAAAATGGAGCTTGTCACCATTGTTGGAATGATGGATGAGCTTGATGCGGTCCTTGCAAAGTGCTGCGAAAGCAAGTGCTTTCAGATGGAGCCGGCGTTCGTTTCGTCTTCTGAAAATCAGGGACTAAGGCTCCTGAACGATAAAAATCCATACGACGTGCCGTTAAAGGGACTGGCTTCAATAGCCACGTCGCTGGGGATAAAGCTTGTAAAAACCGAGAGCTCAGACTGCTCTCTGGAAAGCGGCGAGGACTTCGCAAGGTTCTGCGACCGGCTTGAAGAACCGCTTGCACGGATATCACAGGCAAAGCAGAACGCTATGCAGATAATCTCCGAGCGCAAGGGAGCGGTCATCCAGTTAAATCATCTTAAAGGTCTTAACGCCGAGTTTGACAGGATATTTGACTGCAAGCACGTTGCGGTAAGAGTAGGAAAGCTTCCTGTGGACAGCAAGGAAAAGCTTGATTTTTACGATCAGGATTTCTTCTTTGTACCATTTGACAGCGACCGCAGCTTTGTGTGGGGAATGTATTTCTGCCCCGTTGAGAGCAAGCAGATAGTTGACGATATCTTCAAATCAATGTATTTTGAGAGGATAATGATCCCCGAGTTTGTAACGGGCAATACCGCCGAGGCTTTCCAGCGTCTGAACGCCGAGATCGAGGAAAACGAAAGGATCGTCGAGCAGTCGGACAAGGAGCTTGCGGAGTTCTGCAAGGAGAAGGAAGCCGATATCCAGCGGGCGTTTACAAAGCTCAGGCTGAAACGTGATACCTTCGAGCTGAGAAAAAAGGTGGGCGCATTAAACAATAAGTTTTACATAAAGGGCTTTATCCCGTCGAAAAACGAAAAGAAGTTTGAAAAGCTGTTTGAGAACAGCAGGTCTGTTTCGGTGGTGTTCATGCCGCCCGACGCCGACGCTTCGTGTACTCCGCCTACCGTTCTGAAAAATTCATGGCTCACAAGACCATTCGCCATGATGGTGGAAATGTACGGTCTGCCCGATTACGACGGCTTCAATCCCACAACGTTTGTGGCGTTGACGTATACGCTGATGTTCGGAATAATGTTCGGAGACTTAGGACAGGGCTTTGTGGTATTCCTGCTGGGACTTTTCGTTGGCAAAAAGATGAACAAGGCAATGGGCGGAATAATGAGCCGAGTGGGTATTTCGAGTATGATATTCGGCACGCTTTACGGCTCGGTTTTCGGCTTTGAGGAGCTGCTTGACCCTGTGTATGAAAGCCTTGGAATAGATTTTCTTCCGCTCCATGCGTTCAAGAATACCAACTTCATTCTGCTGACGGCAGTCGGGATAGGCGTTGCGTTGATAGTCATTTCAATGTGCATAAACATTTATATAGGCTTCAGGCAAAAGGACTATGAGCGAGCAGTGTTCGGAAACAACGGCATTGCGGGACTTGTGTTCTACGGCTCGGTAGCTTTCGGAGTAGTGGGCACTATGATGTTCGATATGAAGGTGATGTCCGCTCCTTTCGTGATATGCCTGATTGTGATACCTGCGCTGTGCATCTTCTGCCGTGTGCCTTTCTCCATAGCCTTGAAGTATAAGGAATTCAAGCTTTCGGCTGACGAGGAAGAAAAAATGACTGTCGGAAACTTTATAGTTGAGAATTTCTTTGAGATGTTTGAGTATGTGCTCAGCTATGTTTCAAATACAATGTCGTTTCTGAGAGTGGGAGGCTTCGTTCTCTCCCATGCCGGTATGATGCTTGTTGTCATGACCCTTATGGAGGGCGCAGCGGCAGCGGCTCAGCCTCTGGTGCTCATACTTGGAAATGCTTTCGTTATGGTAATGGAGGGCATGATAGTTGCCATTCAGATAATCAGACTTGAATTCTATGAGATATTCTCAAGGTTCTATGACGGCGACGGAAAGCCGTTTGAGCCTGTGGGCGTAGAATTCTCGGCACAGATAGATTAATTAATTTTTGGAGGAATTTATTATGTTGAAATTGTTGCTTTTACCCCTTGCAGTAGTCGTACTTCTCTGCGTACCGTTCATTATTATGGCAAGAAAGATCAAAACGGGAAGATCTCCCAAGGGAGCTTTTATCGGAAATCTCTGCACCTTTGCAGGCGTAATGGGACTTGGTATCATTCTTCCGCTGGGCGGCTTTGTATCTGCTGCCGCTGACGAGGGAAGCGTTGTTGCAGCACTTACAACAGGCGCAGGTCTCGGTTATCTTGCAGCTGCTCTTGCAGTAGGTCTTGCTTGTATCGGTTCGGGTATTGCCGTAGCCGCAGGCGCTCCTGCCGCTATCGGAGCTGTTTCGGAAGACCCGAAGGCATTCGTTAAGGCTCTGATCTTCGTAGTTCTTGGCGAAGGTATCGCTCTTTACGGTCTGCTTATCGCTATCCTTATCATCTCCAACATGGGAACACTCTTAGGAATTTAAGCTATGAAATTCTATCTTATAAGCGATAATATAGACACGCAGATGGGAATGAGACTCAGCGGCGTGGAGGGAGTGGTAGCCCATACTCCCGACGAGGTGGGCAGCGCTCTTGACAAGGCTATGGAAATGGAAGACGTAGGCGTGATACTCATGACCGAGCTGACTGTAAAGCAGTGCAGGGAAAAGGTGTACGACTATAAGCTCAACCGTAAAACGCCTCTGATAGTAGAGATCCCCGACAGACACGCAACCTCAAAGATATCCGATACCATTTCAAGATATCTGAAAGAGGCTGTGGGAATAAAGCTGTAGAGCGGCGGTGCGTAATAATAAAAATGTCAACTGAACAAGGGTGATATAATGACTGACGAAACACAGAAGCTGCGCAGATTCAAGGACGCAGTTTATACAGAAGCCGAGGGCAGGGTGAACAGTATTCTTGCCGAGGCTGGGAAAAGTAAAAGAGATATCCTTGAAAAGGCGGAGCAGAGCGTAAATTCGTATAAATCGGCTGAGCTTGCCCGCATTGACAAGGAAGAGGAGCAGCGGCTGGTCAGAGAGATATCCGCCGCAAGGCTGGAGGCTCAGCGAAAGGTGCTGCTTCACAGAGAGAAGCTTGCCGATAAGGTTTTTGAAAACGTTGCGAAAAAGCTTGAAGAATACCGCAGCGGCGAAGCCTACGGCAGCTGGCTGACAAACGCCGCAAAAAGCGTGAAGGAAAGCTATCCCGACGAGAGCGCAACGGCGTTTATCTCTCCCAAGGATGAAAAATACGCCGCTGAAATAGAGAAATGTTCAGGCTTTGACGTTCAGCTGAAACCGACCATTCTGCTGGGCGGTATCACCATATGCCTGAACGACAGAAATATTGTTCTCGACAGCACCTTCGATACCGCTGTTGAGGAAGAAAGACAACGCTTCTGCCGCAATTCTGATTTTGCGGCTGCGCAGGAGCAGTAGGAGAATTTCGGTATGGATAAGATCTATTCAATAAACGGACCTGTAGTCAAGGTGAAAAATACAAAGTCGTTTTCTATGCTGGAAATGGTTTATGTGGGAAATAAGCGCCTTATAGCCGAGGTCATCGGAATTACCGCCGATTACACAACTATCCAGGTCTATGAGGGCACGACCGGACTTATGCCGGGCGAGCCTGTTGTGGGTTCGGGCGCACCCATGTCCGCAACGTTGGGACCGGGCATCATCAGCAATATCTTCGACGGTATCGAAAGACCGCTGAGACGTCTTGAGCAGCTTACAGGCGCATTTATCGACGACGGAGCTGAGGTGTCTTCTCTTGACGATGTTAAGAAATACAGCTGCACTGTCAAAGTCAGCGTCGGCGATACTCTCAGCGCAGGTCAGGTATACTGTACCTGCCCCGAAACTCCCGTTATCGAGCACAGATGTATGCTTTCGCCTCTTTCAAAGGGCGGAGAGGTAATATGGACTGCTCCCGACGGCGATTATTCGGTAAATGAAACGGTAGTAAAGATAAAAAATAAATTTGGCGAGGTGGAGGAGCTTACACTTTGTCAGAAATGGCCTATCCGTCAGCCGCGTCCTGTTGCGGAAAGACTGCTGATTTCACGTCCGCTGATTACCGGTCAGAGAATTATTGATACAGTCCTGCCCATAGCAAAGGGCGGTACTGCCGCAATTCCAGGCGGTTTCGGTACGGGCAAGACTATGACTCAGCACCAGCTTGCAAAGTGGTGTGACGCTGATATTATCGTTTACATCGGCTGCGGAGAGCGTGGAAACGAAATGACACAGGTTCTGGAGGAATTTTCAGAACTTATCGACCCAAAAACAAACCGTCCGCTGACTGACAGAACGGTACTCATTGCCAATACCTCAAATATGCCGGTGGCGGCGAGAGAGGCGTCTATTTATACGGGTATCACTCTGGCAGAATATTACAGAGATATGGGCTACCATATTGCGATAATGGCAGACTCTACT
>JBJERD010000019.1:0-5584 GCA_051882095.1 Oscillospiraceae bacterium | reverse complement strand
ATTGACAATTGACAATGGACAATGAAGGTGTTCGCTGCGCTCACGGATTTTTTGATTGATGTAGGGGCGAACTGTGTTCGCCCGTTTTGCGGTCACCGCACATATGTGTAGGGGCTGGCGTCCTCGACAGCCCGTTTTCGGCTGTTTTAACATCTGACGTTCGGAATGTTATGACGGGCGAACAAAGTTCGCCCCTACATTTGAATACTTGGAACACACATTTATTGCAGGGGCTTAACGGGACGTCGGGGACGCCGTCCCCTACGATCGGGGTGCTGCACAGCCGATAAATTGTCAAATACGAATATAATGCAGGGCGGTCTTTGACCGCCTGTTTTTTTTGCGCACAAAAAAGGACATTTCCTTGGCGGAAATGTCCTTTGAAAACTTATTTGGTTGCCAAATGTATGATTATTCAGCAGCAGCTTCCTTTGTAAGACCTTCAATTGTGAATGTTACGGAAATCTCCTTAGAGAACATGATAGACTTCTGGTCGATCGGTGGATCTTCCTTTGTTACGCCGTACTCGTTGAAGATCTCGATTCTGTAGCAGTTGTTATTGTCTTCGATGTTGCCGTATCTGATCTTGGTAGGATCAAATTCAACTTCCTTACCGTCAGCCTTGATAGATGTTACCTCAACCTTCAGCTCTTCGCCTGTGTATTTACCCATTGTCTTCTTGTTTACGTTAGCGTCGTCGCCTTCCTTGAGCTTGTTCTTCTTGGCTTCTACCCATTCCCACTCGCCTGTGTCCTTGTTAGCGCCTGCGATCTTTGTACCGTCGCAGAGACCTGTGATATCTACGTTGAATACGATAGCTCCCAGTGCAGGGAATACATAGCCGCCGTTATCTGTATCGGTAAGAACCTGTGGGTTCAGTGCGCCTGTAACAGCGTCGGGTGAAGCGATCGAATCAACGGTAAGAGATACTGTATACTCGCCGTCGCCAGTGATATCAGCGTCTACGCCGAAAGCTCCGTTTCCTCTGTCAGCCTCGGGATAGCCCTGACCTGACATGTTGCTCCAGAACCAGTCTGAACCGCCTTCGCCCATATCTGCGTACATAAGGAATGCATCATAGCCCTTGAATTCTGTAGGCTGCTGAACATAGCCCTCAGCAGGGATAAAGCACTCAAGACCTGTTACATCGTCGATATAAGGCTCGTCAGAGAGGTCTGCCTCGGACTCTGCTGCGGATTCTGCTGTTGATTCAGCTGCACCTTCGCCCTCAGCCTTTGACTCTGTAACGGAATCAGCCTTTGAAGAAGCTGTGTCAGCCTTTGAAGAGCTGTCGGAATCTCCGCATGAAGCGAACATTACTGTTGTCATTGAAAGTGCGCAAGCGAATGCTGCGATCTTCTTGATACTCATTGTTTATTTCCTCCTAAAAAGTATTACACATATGTACCGGCTGAAATTTCCGGAATGTGTTAAAATCAGGCAAATACTTGCCTTTTAGTTTAATACTAAATATATGATACATAATTTTCGTTGTTTTTTCAAGATACTATTTGAACAAATTATTGGGTTAGATATCGTTTACATTGCACAAAAAATTCGGCTGCTTTTCATGTAATATGCAAAAATATGAATATAAATTAATATATTATCGGCGCTTTGGCGGAAGATACTGCGAAAATTTTCGCTGACGGAGGCGGCGTATTGATATCACAACGAAATTCAGAAAAATTTGTGCAAAATGCTATAGTATAAGAATTGCATTTTTTTGTTTTATGTTGTATAATAATATAGTATGCAGTTCGTAAGGGATACGGGCTTTTAAAAATAAGGATAGGACGATGGATTTATGATTTTTAAGCTTCTCGGAGATTCTAATACAAGGCTTTCGCTGCTCATCATGGTGCTGGGCACATTTGCCGTGACTTTTTTTGCAATAAAGTACTTTAAAAGCATACTGCCCAAGGATCAGGGCAGACAGTTTGCGGTGAACGGTGCGCTTTCGGAGGGCAAGCCGAGAGGTGCGGGAATAATCCTTATAACTTCATTTGTGCTTTGCACGGCGCTGTTTGTGCCTATCGGGGCGGAGCTGCTTATCTATCTGCTGCTTGTGTATGCTGCCATGCTGACGGGCTTTCTTGACGACGCTGCCGAAAAGCCATGGGGCGAGCTTAAAAAGGGAATACTGGACTTTGCAATTGCGGTGGCTATTGCTGTAAATTTTATTTATCACAACGATACCGAGATAAGCGTGTTCGGGCATTTGTTTGATATTCCGCCGGTGGTTTATGCGGTCCTTGCCGTGATACTTATCTGGGCGAGCATCAACGTTACAAACTGTTCGGACGGTGTTGACGGTCTTTGCGGAACGCTGTTTTGCATTTCACTTTACTCGTTTATGAGCTTTCTGCCTTTCAGCAGCGCATTTTTCAGCTATGCCTGCGTGGTTATGCTGACGGCTGCTCTGGCTTATCTGTGGTTCAACGCTTCTCCCAGCAAGCTGCTTATGGGCGACGCAGGTTCAAGAGCAATGGGCGTTTTTCTTGCCATCTGCGCAATGAAGACGGGCAGACCGCTTCTGTTTATTCCGCTTTGTATAGTGCTTATTCTTGACGGCGGACTGGGACTTCTCAAGCTTTCGGTAAGACGTTTTCTGGGTAGAAAGAAATTTATGGACAACATTCGCACGCCTCTTCACGACCACATGAGAAAAAACAAGGGCTGGTCCGACACGCAGGTGGTATTCAGATTTGCCGTTATTCAGATAGTTATTTGTCTTGCCGCAGCGGCGTTTTTGTGAACGTTAAGGTTTATTTAAGTAGCAGGACAGGTTTTTCTTAAACTAAGAGAGATAGAATAATATAACTAAGAGAGATAGAAAAGATGTGTGATAATAAGGAACGGAGTGAATGAATGAAGAAAACGGTGAATTATGCTCTTAACATTCTGTTTATCGCAGTTATCAGCTTTCTTACCGTAAGGCTGGTTTTTCGGGATACGGATCTGAAAAGCATAATAAACGACCTGCACATGGCTTCAAACGGGTGGCTTGCTGTGGGTGTTGTGTGCGTTTTTCTGTTTGTGTGCGGAGAATCGGTGATAATACGATATATGCTGAGAATGTTCGGCGACAAAACGCCTTTTTTCAGATGTCTGAAATACAGCTTTATAGGATTTTTCTACAGCTGCATAACACCGTCTTCCTCGGGCGGACAGCCTGCTCAGGTCATTTACATGAAAAAGGACGGCATAAAGATAGGCTTTTCAACGCTTATCATGCTTGTGATAACCGTGGCTTACAAATCGGTGCTGGTTATTTTCGGAATAGTGTTTTTCCTGCTGAAGCGTGAGTTCGTGCTTATCCATGTGGGGAAATGGATATGGCTGCTGCTGGTGGGATTTTTCCTGAATGTTGCCTATATTTCGGCGCTGGTGTTTATACTTCTCAAGCCGCTTTGGGCGAGAAAGGCAGGCATTAAGGCAGTAAACTTTCTGACCAGGATTCACATTCTCAAATGGAAGAACAACGAAAGGTACATAAACAAGGTAAACCGCATATGCGACAATTACACCAGCGGAGCGGAGTATATAAAAACACACGTTCATGCGGTGATAAATATTTTCATAATTACTGCGGTGCAGAGAATGTTCCTGCTGGCGGTGACTTATGTTGTTTACAAGTCCTACGGGCTTTCGGGGACAAGCTTTCTGGGGATAGTGACTGTTCAGACGATGATATCAATTACGGTGGAGATGCTTCCGCTGCCGGGAGCTGCCGGAATAACCGAGACCTGCTTTGTTGTGATGTTTGCGGACATCTTCGGCAGAAAGCTGGTGCGCTCGGGAATGCTTCTCAGCCGTGGACTGAGCTTCTACTGTCTGCTGTTTATGGGCGCTGCGGTGACATTTGCCGCCCATTTCATTTCAATGCGCCGGGCTGGCGCAGAGACTGACGGCGGAGAGTCGGATGATGATAAGGAGAAATAAAAAATGATAGGATTTTATAATTATTCGGTGATTCTTACATACATAGGGCTGGCTTCATCGGTGTTCGGCATCACTCAGGTGTTTGAGGGCAACGAACATATAGCCTTTTTGTGTCTGCTGCTGTCGGGAATATGCGACCTGTTCGACGGAAAGATAGCACGCTCCATGAAAAACCGCACCGACCATGAAAAGGTGTTCGGAATACAGATAGATTCGCTGTGCGACCTTGTATGCTTCGGTGTTTTTCCTGCGGTCATCGGCTACAGCTACGGCTTTAATCACGGGCTGGGCGTTATTTCGGCGATAATGATAGTCCTCGGAGCTGTCATCAGACTGGGATATTTCAACGTAATGGAAGAGGAGCGTCAGCGTCAGACCACCGAGCTGAGAAAGCAGTATCAGGGTCTGCCAGTTACCACCGTTGCCATAATCCTTCCGCTGCTTTATCTGGGCAGAATGAATATCCCCAGGCAGGTCTACCCTTATGTTTTTCAGGGGTTTATGATACTTATTTCTATACTTTTCGTACTGAATATCAACGTAAAGAAGCTTTCTATAAAGGGTATTCTTATTCTTTTTACTATGGGTGCGATAATTTTTATCGGATATCTTAAAGTCAACAAGATAATCTGACGGCTTTTGGCTTGGGAGGTTTTTTATGAAATACCGTGACAGAAAAGGAAACGAATTTGAACAGACTACCGCTCAGGACAGGTTTCTTGCGGAGGCTTACGCTTCGGCTGTGGGAAGAGCGCTTATGAAATTTCTTTCGCTGCCGCTGTTTACTAAGCTTTCGAGAGTTATTATGGACAGCAGGCTTTCTTCTGCGTTTGTGAAGGACTTTATCGAGAAAAATCATATAGATATGTCAAGATACGAGGATAAAATGTACGGCTCCTTCAACGACTTTTTCACAAGAAGGCTTAAGCCCGAATGTGTAACCGTTGATATGGACGAAAATGCGCTTGTTTCGCCGTCGGACGGAAAGGTGTCGGCTTATGAGATAACAAATTCAAGTATGTTCGTTGTGAAAAATTCCGTCTATTCGGTGGAGTCGCTTTTGAGAGACAAAAAGCTGTCTCAGCGCTATTACGGCGGAGCTGCGCTTATTATCCGCCTTTCGGTGGACGATTATCACCGCTACTGCTATCCGGCGGACGGCGTAAAAAGTCACAACAGGCGCATAGAGGGAATGTTTCATACGGTAAATCCCGTTATAAACAGGTATATCCCCGTTTATAAGGAAAACACCCGTGAATACTGCATGATAAGGACGGAGAAATTCGGCGACATCATTCAGATGGAGGTGGGCGCTACTCTGGTGGGCAGGATATCAAATCACCACGGCGAGGGAAAGCGCAGAGTAAGCAAGGGTGAAGAAAAGGGCTGCTTTGAATTCGGCGGCTCGACGATCATTCTGCTTACCGAAAAGGACAAGGTCGATGTGTGCAAAGACCTTATAAAGAACACAAAGCAGGGCTTTGAAACAAAGGTCATGCAGGGCGAAATACTGGGAACATCGGCTTGCAGTAAGTAATAATCAACACCGCACGGCAATGGTCGTATGTTCAGCTGGTCGAAAAATGTCAAAAATTAAAGTTTAGGGTCAAGCCCTTTTTAAAGGGCTTGCAGGGGGTCA
>JBJERD010000018.1:0-5584 GCA_051882095.1 Oscillospiraceae bacterium | reverse complement strand
CGAAACCTCTCTGTCGTCTGAAGCTACTACGATAGTAGTGGGAACTCCTCTTGCTATCTCCTCTGCATGGCTGGGACCTGTGAGAACGGCGCATCTGTTTTCGGGGAATGTTTCTTTCATTACCTGACTCATTGTTTTGAGAGTGCCTTTTTCAAGTCCCTTTGCGGTGTTTACTATTATCGAGGATTTATCCGCATACTCTGCGGCTTCCTCGCATACTCCTCTGACAAAGGACGTAGGAATACCGACGATTATAAGCTCTTTGCCCTTTACGCATGAAATATCCGTTGTAAGCTCAACGTTTTCGGGTATCTTTGCGCCCGGCAGCTTTGCTTTAAGCTCGCTTGTACGCTTTATGGTGTCAATTTCGTCCTGAAACTTAGACCACACCGTTACGGTATGTCCTGCGTTGCTGCACATTATTGCAAGCGAAAGTCCGAAGCCTCCCGAACCGAGTATAGCAATATTCGCCACTTTTATTCCTCCTTTTCCTTCTTGCCGCCCTTGAAGCTGAATTTGTTTTCTGTGCCTGCCATCAACCTCTTGATATTGGGCTTATGCATATATGTAATCAGAAAAGCGATACCCAGCGCCATAAGCGCATTCTGCCACGCTCCGTCGATATGTCTCAGCGACTGAGTGAGTATGGTGAAGACAGGATAAGCGAATGCTGCCGAAATAGAGCCTACCGACACATACTTTGTAAAATAAAGCACTATAGCAAATACCGCAACCGAAAACAGGCAGGTCAGCGGGTCTATGGCTATAAGCGTTGTGGCGGCGATAAGAACGCCCTTTCCGCCGTGGAAGCCGTAGAACACGGGGAAAATATGTCCCAGCATTACGGCTATTCCTGCAACGTAACCTATAAATCTGCTGTTGTTGAAAAACGTCACGTCAAATACATGAGTGACAACCGCACGGCAGACAAGCACGGCGCACACGCCCTTTGCAAGATCCATGATAAGAGTTGCAAGGGCAGGACCTTTTCCGTAAACACGAAGAACGTTTGTAAGTCCTGCGTTGTTGGAGCCGTAATCACGGATATCGGCTTTTTTCCATATTTTGCAGACGGTTATAGCCGAATTAACGCTGCCAAGCAGGTATGAAAATACAAGAGTAAAAAGTATACTCAGAAAATAATCCACTTAGATATCCTCCCTTATTTCACGTCGTTTCTGTCACGCTCTCTCACCTTTATAACAATGGGAGTGCCGTCAAGCGCAAAGGTCTCTCTTATCTGATTTTCAATATATCGCTGATAGGAGAAATGGAAAAGCTCTGCACGGTTTACGAAAGCTATAAATGTAGGCGGCTTTGTTGAAGCCTGAGTCATATAGTATATTTTCAGACGTCTGCCCTTGTCGGACGGCGGCTGAACTCTTGCTGTTGCGTATGCCAGAACGTCGTTGAGCTTTCCTGTGGGTATTCTTATCGCGTTCTGCTGTGCAACATACTTTATCATCTCAAACAGCTTGTTTATTCTGAGCCCTGTCTTTGCGGAAATAAACACAAAGGGAACATAGCTCATAAAGCTGAAATCGTCTGTAAGCTTTTTGCGGAACTCGTCCATGGTGTTGGTATCTTTTTCGACTGCGTCCCACTTATTGACCGCCACAACGCAGGCTTTTCCCTTTTCATGAGCATAGCCTGCTACTTTTGAATCCTGCTCAGTGAAACCTACGGTAGCGTCGATGACGATGACCGCAACGTCGGCTCTGTCAACAGCCATATAGGAACGGAGAACGCTGTATTTTTCGATGCTGTCAAGCACCTTTGACTTACGTCTTATTCCTGCGGTGTCGATAAACACAAACTTGCCCTCTTCGTTTTCGATAAAGGTATCGGTAGCATCACGGGTGGTTCCTGCGATATCGGAAACGATCACTCGCTCCTCGCCGCATATCTTATTGATAATTGACGATTTGCCCACGTTTGGTTTGCCTATGACTGCCACTCGGATAGTATCCTCGCCGTAGTCCTCCTCGGTTTCTTCGTGAAGATGCTTCAGCACCTCGTCAAGCAGGTCGCCCGTGCCGTGACCGTGAACAGAAGAAACGGCTATGGGCTCGCCCAGTCCGAGATTATAGAACTCATAAAACTCAAGGGGCGGTTCGCCTACGCTGTCGCATTTATTTACGCACAGCACAACAGGCTTGCCCGACTTCTGGAGCATTGAGGCAACGTCCATATCGTTGGCGGTAACTCCGCACTTCATGTCGGTCACAAGTATGGTAACGTCTGCTTTGGTTATGGCAAGCTCAGCCTGTCTTCTCATCTGAGAAAGGATAATATCGTCGGAGTCGGGCTCGATTCCTCCCGTATCCACAAGCATGAACTCATGTCCAAGCCACTCGCACTTGGCGTATATTCTGTCACGGGTAACGCCCGGCGTATCCTCTACGATCGACAGCTTTTGTCCGATCAGCTTATTGAAAAGGGTGGATTTTCCCACGTTTGGACGTCCCACGACAGCGACTATCGGTAAAGCCATTTTATCAACTCCTTTTGTATTCGGCAAACTAAAGGTTACGCCGATCTTCCGTATCTGCGCTCAGGAGCGCACTCGCTGACTTTTAGCGCAGTTAATATATTTATATCCCTATGATTTTATCCAGATATTCAAAACCGTCGTTTGCGCAGGCTGTGACATTAACATTAAGCTCACGCTCAACGTCGGAAACAGTCAGGTCGTCAAGAAATACAGGCTCGTCGGCTTTGAGCATTACCTTGGGAATGATAAGCTCGTCGCCAAGGTCTGTATTTTTCAGCTGACCGATAAGGTCGCCTGCTGTGACAAGTCCTGCAACGGTTATTGTTTCACCGAAAAAGTAATTTATAATACCTCTCACCTGAATTTCAAGCTGAGGGAACTTTTTCATTATCTTATCGGCTAGCATTTTATGAAAATCCTCCGCAGCCGTTCCCGTAGCGACAGTTACCTTGCGCTTTGGTACTTGTTCCTCGCAGTCATCAAGTGCCTGTTCAAGCTCGTCGTAAAGTGAACGCAGAAGTCCTACGCCGTTTTCATACTGGGGATAATCCTCATAGAACCCGGTAGGCGGAAGCTCTCTTCCTGCAAGAAGATAAAATTCATCGGCAGGGAAAACCATTCGGGTATCGTATTTTTCAAGGCACTCCTTCTGCTTGCTCTCGATAATGTCTATCACCCTGCCTGCGCCCTCTGCGTCAAAGCATTTGAGGGGAAACAGACCCTCACGGAATTTAGTGAGTCCTACCGGCACCACTGCCACCGACTGGATATTTGGCATAAGCGCAGCCAAATCGTCGAGAGTTCTTTCAAGCTCCTTGCCATCGTTGATATCGGGGCAGCAGACTATCTGACAGTTCATCATCAGACCGCTGTCGGCTATCATTTTCAGATATTTCAGCTTTTCGCCTGCAAAACGGTTATTCATCATCTTACACCGCAGCTCGGGATTGGTGGTATGGACCGAAACGTTTATATTCAGCCTCATATCTATAATACGCTGTATATCCTTATCGGTAAGGTTAGTAAGAGTGACATAATTTCCCTGCAAAAATGACAGCCTTGCGTCGTCGTCCTTGAAATACAGCGTTTCACGCATACCCGGCGGCATCTGGTCTATAAAGCAAAAAATACACTTATTGCAGCAGGAACGCTTTTCGTCCATAAGAAAAGAAGCAAATTCAAGACCCAAATCGTCATATTCGGATTTATATATCACCCGACTGTAGGTTTTTCCGTCTCTTTCAAGCGCAAGCTCGGTTCTGTCCTCGGCGGAATAAAACATATAATCCAGCACGTCGTTTATCTCATGTCCGTTAACAGTCAGCAGGATATCGCCGCTTTTTATTCTGGCTCTGCCTGCAGGACTGTGCTTTACAACTCCTGTGATCTTTACTGACATACGGTTTTCTGCCTTTCAAATACTAATATAAAAGGCAGAGAAGGAAAACCTCCTCTGCCCTCAGCTCCGCTATTAAAATAGCAGAGGTAAAGCTGCTTATACCCACAGCCTTTCCGCTATTCAAAACAGCCGGCAATCAGAAATTAAGCCTCTTTCTTGATTACCTCTACACCCTTATAATATCCGCAGTTCTTGCAAACCTTATGTGGTGCAGTCAATTCACCGCAATTTGAGCATCTGCTAAGTGCAGGTGCGTCCAGCTTCCATACTGCAGAACGTCTTTTGTCACGTCTTGCTTTGGAAACCTTTCTCTTTGGTACTGCCATTCTGGCACCTCCTCTTCAGGAAAATAGATAATGCTGCTATATCAAGAGCAGTTACATTCGCCATCATTCAAATCCTGTCCGCAAACGTAACACAAACCCTTGCAGTCTTCCCTGCAAAGAATCTTTGTAGGCAGCTGTAACAGCAAATCTGAAATAGCTAATTCATTTATATCAAGAGTATTGTTTTCGCAAACGACATAATCATCGTTCTGCGTATTTGTACTTCTCACAAGCGTATGCGAGAAATCAAAGGAATACTCCCGACTAAACTCCTTTAAACATCTGTCGCAGGCGTGTGCGAGCGTGAACGTACAATTAAAATCGAGCGTTACCACTCCGGCACGATTTTCAGCCTGTCCGCAGACTGTTATCGGCGTTACGAAGACTTCGCTGAGCTGAGCTTCATTGATCTCCTCCTGCGAGATATCAAAAGATATCTTTTTGACCTCGCCCGGTATATCAAAAAGCTGTTTCAACTGTAAAATCATAATAGCACCTCAAACATCACAAATTCCATTATAACGCCTGTCGGCTGATTTGTCAATAGTTTTTTTTGCTTATCGGCAAAATTATTTGATAAATGCTCTTACCTTTGCAGGGAGATCTTCAACATCAGCGGAAACTGTGAACACGATCTTGATGTCCTTTGCGAGCATAGCGATCTTCTCGATCATAGCGCCGAAAGCATCATAATCCTTGCCGCCGATCTTGAGGATACCGTCAACAAAAACTTCCTGAATGTCATAGTTGCCTGCAAGCATACCTGCAACAAAGCCATAGAAAGCGTCGAAGCTGTTGATGCCGTACTCTTCAGCGTCAACAAGTCTTACCTTATGAGGAATGTCATAGGTAAGCTTCATGCCTCTTTCGATGCAAACAACGTTGCCTGTTGCCTTTTCGGCAGACTCCTTGATAGCGTCAACCAATATCTTAGTTTTGCCTGTTCCTTTTTTTCCAGGTATCAAATTAATCATAATAAATCTCCATTCTGTCCTCACGGACTTTTATTTTCAGAGCGTTGCCGCTCAAAATCCCTTAATTAAGCTTAGCTTCAAGCTCTGCCTTCTGCGACTCGTAACCCGGCTTGCCGAGAAGAGCAAACATATTCTTTTTATAGCTTTCAACGCCCGGCTGGTTGAACGGGTTAACTCCCAGGATATAACCGGAAATTGCGCAAGCCTTTTCAAAGAAATAAACAAGCTCGCCGAAGTTTTCCTCGTCAAGAGCGTCAACCTCCAGAACGATATTGGGAACGCCGCCCTCGGTATGAGCGAGGATAGTACCCTGATATGCCTTTCTGTTTACAACAGACATATTCTGGTTTGTGAGGAAGTTCAGACCGTCAAGATTCTCGGCGTCGTCCTC
>JBJERD010000017.1:0-5585 GCA_051882095.1 Oscillospiraceae bacterium | reverse complement strand
TCATGATACCGCTCTGGATAGGAGCATAATCGTTAAGAGCCTTAGCCATAGGAGCAAGGCAGTTTGTTGTGCATGAAGCAGCTGAAATGATTGTGTCGTCAGCTGTAAGAGTATTCTCGTTTACAGAGAATACGATCGTCTTGAGGTCGTTGCCTGCAGGAGCAGAAATAACAACCTTCTTAGCGCCGGCATCAATATGAGCCTGGCTCTTAGCCTTTGAGCAGTAGAAACCTGTGCACTCGAGAACTACGTCTACGCCGATCTCGCCCCAAGGAAGCTCTGCTGCGTTAGCCATTGCATAAATCTTAAGAGTCTTGCCGTCAACTGTGATAGTACCAGCCTCGTCGTCAGCCTCTACAGTATGAAGGTTCTCACCGATTCTACCGCAGTAACCGCCCTGAGCTGTGTCGTACTTGAGAAGATCAGCCAGCATTGAAGGCTTTGTAAGGTCGTTGATTGCAACTACCTCGTAACCCTCTGCGCCGAACATCTGTCTGAATGCAAGACGTCCAATACGTCCGAAACCATTAATTGCGACTTTAACTGCCATAATTAATTTACCTCCTAAAAAATTTCTACAACTATTATACTACATTTCATTTTGTTTTGCAAGTCCTTTTCATAAAAAACTGCTGATTTTTTCTTACTTTTTCCCGAGTTTTTTTCTTGGCTGCTGCAACCATGCCATATCCATACGTTAAGGCGGCGGTCTATGCGCCCGAACCGTCTGCCCCGGCAACAAAAACCGACATTTTTCCGCCTGCTCTGTGATATTCCGACAAAAATGCCTGCCGTCAATTCATTCCTCCAAAGGTTGTGTGCAGGCTCAGCGGAATTTTTTAATAAAAAACTACGCCCAAGATTTATTGACTAATTTTTCTTTGTATTGTATAATTGAAATAGCGAATATTATTCTTACGCTTTTGCGGATAAAAGAAGGGTGATAACACATGAATATGCTTGAAAATATAAAGAAGCTTTATGAACATTCCCAAAGCAGGATAGCTGTGACCGATGCAGATTTCATGCTGCTGTGGAAAAACAGCGACAGTCTGCCCGTAAATATTCTTCTCTCTGATTTTCAGACCGACGACGATTCTGTTCTGAAGCTTCCCATAAACCATGAGATCACGCTGAAGCACCGCTGCGGCAGCGCAGTTAAGATAACCCCCGTTTATTATGACGAAAGTATCGAGGGATATATGCTCACTTTTTATTCTCTGCCCGATATAGAGCTGCTTTCCTGCCGTTCGGGGCTTGTGAAATTCCAGAATAATTTCCTGGGAAATATCCGTATAGAGCTTGCCGAGATAATCGGTATGCTTGACAAATACAAGTCCAAATATTCGGACAATAAGGAATTTGACGAAGCAGACAGAAAGGTGAGATACCACATTCTGCGCACATTTGCGGCGACTGCAAATCTCAACGAGCTTTCAAAATACTATTCAGGCGGAATACCCAACGAATTTCTCAACCTGTCCGAGCGCATAGAGGAAACTCTGAAATGGGCTGTCCCCTACTTTGAAACAAACGGCTGCTGCGTAAAAGCAGACATCTCTCCCCAGCAGTTTATAGACATTAACTACGGTCGTTTTGAAGCCGCACTTTTAAACCTTATGATAAACGCATATATGTACAATGACGCCGCCGACAAGGAGATAGAAATACGTCTTTTTACCGATGACAGCAGCGTTATTCTGACAATATCCGACAACGGAACAAGCGCAGATATCGAAAAGATCAGGCGCTGCTCCGAGTTCGGCAGCGAGCTTTCCTCATATTCCAATCACGAGGCTTTAGGCACGGTCATTGCACGGAAAATGGCTGAGCACAACGGCGGAACGCTCACATTTGAAAATTCTCAGACAGGCGGTCTTTATGCAAAGCTAGCTCTTCCAAAAGACGCAGGAAAATACCCCAAGCACTTCCGTCTTCGCCGTATGCCGCCTATAATTTCGCAGTACGACGTTCAGCCCTGTATTCTTTCAAAGGGGCTTGACCCGATTTTTTAACTCACCGGTGTAACTCATATAGAAATATTCAGCCCGAAAGTGGTTTTTCTGAACCGCTTTCGGGCTTATTTTCAACATTATCTTATTCGCAGAAATCAAAATTTACAATACTTTTTCCGAAAAAAGTCTTGTTCATCTTCACCGATTATTTCAAATCCAAGTTTTTCATAAAGTGCGGCTGCTGAAATGTTAGTCTTACGGTGTCCGAGGTTGATTTCCGTGACGTTATATTCATTCTTTAAAATTTCAATAGCAATAATCAGTGCCTTTTCTGCATAATGATTCCCCTGATACTTTGCATCAATCATCAGCGGATTAATAAAACCTGAAATGCCGTCCTCATCATAGCCAAGACCTATAAGACCTACAATGGTTTCATTGAGCATTATAGCATAAAGAGTGGTATGCTCTTCATATCTGCTTATTCCAATCCAATATATATTGGGGATAGGAAAGTTCTCTTTTTGCTGCTCTGAAACTGAAAGATTTGCTGTTTCAAGCCAGTTATCACAATTCAGTTTATTTAAATGTATTATCATAAAACACCCTTTCAAAACTTCCGATTTATCTTACTAACCATTATACATCAACGCCGCCTGCTTGTCAATAAAAATGCCATAGTACTCCCGACTTTAAAATCAGAAGTACTATGGCTTTATCTTCTTTATGAGCAACCGTATCAAGGCAGCTCTTTTATTCCGTTATTTAAGCGCTCAGATCATCGAATCCTCCCAGCAATCGGGAGCTTCAACGCCAAGAAGCTTTGCAACTGTAGGAGCAACGTTTGCAAGACCGTACTTTGTGCTGTCAGCGTCAATAATGTCGTGTCTTGTTTCCTTGTCCCAGATGATGAAAGGAACTCTGTTGAGCGAGTGAGCAGTTCTTACCTGAACATCGCCCTTCTTGTTCTTTTCAAGCATTTCGTCAGCGTTGCCGTGGTCAGCTGTGATAAGAACCGTGCAGTTGCACTTTTCGGCAACCTTGAGCAGTCTTGCAAGACCAAGGTCAACAGCCTCAACGCCGATGATGGTTGCGTCCATATTTCCTGTGTGACCTACCATGTCTCCGTTAGGATAGTTGCATCTGAGGAAGTCATACTTTCCGCTTTCAATAGCAGCGATAAGGTCGTCTGTAACCTCGGCAGCCTTCATCCATGGTCTCTCGTCAAAGGATACCTTATCGGAGGGTATCTCTTTCCATGTCTCCAGCTCCTCAGAGAACTTCTCCGACTTGTTTCCGTTCCAGAAATATGTTACATGACCGTACTTCTGAGTCTCGGAAACTGCATATGAATTAAGTCCGTTCTTAACAAGAACCTCCGAAAGAGTATTTGTGATCTCAGGCGGATTAACAAGATATTTCTTAGGCAGGTTAAGGTCGCCGTCATACTGGAGCATACCTGCGTAAAGAACCTTGGGGTCGTAGCCGCTCTTGTCAAAGCAGTCAAATCCCTCAACGTCAAATGCCATAGACATCTCAATAGCTCTGTCGCCTCTGAAATTAAAGAGGATAACGCTGTCGTTGTCGCAGATCTTTCCAACAGGTGCGCCGTTTTCAGCAATAACAAACGGAGGCAGATCCTGGTCGATAGCGCCTGTTTCCTCTCTGAGAGTGTTGTAAGCCTCGGCAGCCGAAGCAAACTGTCTGCCCTCTCCTCTTACATGAGTGTCCCAGCCAAGCTTGACCATGTTCCAGTCAGCCTGATATCTGTCCATTGTTATCTTCATTCTGCCGCCGCCCGAAGCGATCTTTCCGTCAAAGCTCTCGTCGTTAAGCTCTGCCAGGCAGTTTTCAAGATCCTCGATATAAGTCATACCCGATGTTGCGGGAACGTCTCTTCCGTCAAGAAGAATGTGGCATCTTACCTTTGCAATGCCCTCCTCTTTAGCTCTCTTTATCATGATCTTCAGATGAGAAATGTTGGAATGAACGTTTCCGTCCGAAAGCAGACCGATAAAGTGCATTGCGGACTTGTTCTCAACGCAGTTTGCCGAAAGCTCTTTCCAAGTGTCCGAGCCGAACATCTTGCCGCTTTCGATAGACTCGTTAACAAGCTTTGCGCCCTGAGAATATATCTGTCCGCAGCCAAGAGCGTTGTGACCTACCTCAGAGTTGCCCATATCATCGTCCGAAGGCAGACCAACAGCGTCGCCGTGAGCCTTGAGAGATGTATGAGGATACTCCTTCAGAAGCATATCGAGAGTAGGTGTGTTAGCCTCCGAAACAGCGTCTCCCAGACCTGTTTTTGAAAAGCCGACACCGTCCATAACTACTAAAACTACAGGTTTTTTAGTTGACATATTATAACTTTTCCTTTCTAATCTTTATTAGTCAATGTAACCCTTATCTTTCAGATAACCGGTCGCATATTCATAAAATTCTGCGGTCTCGCCGCCTGTGGTTTCATATATATCACCATCAATTCTCACGAAATTGATGTCGCCTTGGTTGATATACAAACTGTGTGCTTCTCCGCCGTCATTCAGCTCGGCGTTCAGATATCCGCCCTTTGAAGAGTTTTCATCGACCTCAGCAGACTGATAATTCTTTGTGACCGTACTGATAAAATCATTCGTCTTTGAAACAAACTCTATGTCGTCAAGCTTTACTCCGTCATGAAGCTTGCTGCTGTTGGTAAATACAGTAACAGCACTTTCCTCCGGCTCAGAAACATCAGCCTGCGACTGCACCGAAGACTCAGCACTTTCGCCGGCAGACGAAGCACTTACGGAAGAATCATTATCCGAGCCGCTGCAAGCCGTAAGCGCCAACACTCCGGCAGCTGCAAGGCATAATATCAGCTTATTCATGATAATTCTCCTTTCGCCCGAGAACAAAAAGTATCTGCAACGAAATTCCGCAAAAGATAATAGTTTTATTAACCGTTTACAGCCGCCTGAACGATAGTGTTGAAGTCCTCAGCCTTGAGCGAAGCTCCGCCGATAAGACCGCCGTCTACGTTCTCCTTAGCAAGCAGCTCTGCGCAGTTCTTTGCGTTCATTGAACCGCCGTACTGGATAGTAACAGCCTCTGCTGTTGCCTCGTCGTAGATCTTTGCAAGAGTAGCTCTGATAAATGCGCATACCTCCTCAGCCTGGTCAGCAGTAGCAGTCTTGCCTGTGCCGATAGCCCATACAGGCTCGTATGCGATAACAGTCTTCTTAACGTCCTCAGCTGAAACGTCATAAAGGTCAAGCTTGATCTGACGAGCGATAACTTCCTCTGTGATGTTGCACTCACGCTCCCAGAGCAGCTCGCCTACGCAAACGATAGGCTTAAGACCTGCGGCAAGAGCAGCCTTTGTTCTCTTGTTTACAGTCTCGTCAGTCTCACCGAAATACTGTCTTCTCTCAGAGTGACCGATAACAACATACTCAACGCCCAGCTCAACCAGCATATCAGCCGAGATCTCACCTGTGAAAGCGCCGCTCTTCTCAAAGTGAACGTTCTCTGCACCGATCTTTACATTAGAACCTGCTGTGGTGTTTACAGCTGTTTCAAGGTTTGTGAAAGGAACGCAGGCAATGACCTCCACGTTTCCCTCTGCGTTTGCAACCAGCGGCTTGATAG
>JBJERD010000016.1:0-5592 GCA_051882095.1 Oscillospiraceae bacterium | reverse complement strand
AAGAGCTTAAAGAAATAGTAGATTTTCTTAAAGACAATAAAAAATACAACGAGATCGGCGCAAGAATACCAAAGGGCGTTCTGCTGCTGGGACCTCCGGGTACAGGTAAAACTCTGCTTGCCAGAGCCGTTGCAGGTGAGGCTAACGTTCCTTTCTTCTCTATTTCGGGCTCGGATTTCGTTGAAATGTTCGTGGGCGTGGGCGCTTCGAGAGTAAGAGACCTGTTTGAGCAGGCTAAGAAAAATGCGCCTTCTATCATCTTCATCGACGAGATAGACGCTGTAGGACGTCAGAGAGGCGCAGGTCTCGGCGGCGGTCACGATGAAAGAGAGCAGACTCTTAACCAGCTGCTGGTCGAGATGGACGGCTTTGAAGATAACGAGTCGGTAATCGTTATGGCGGCTACCAACAGACGTGATATCCTTGACCCTGCTTTGCTTCGTCCGGGACGTTTTGACAGACAGATACTTGTCAGCTATCCCGACGTTAAGGGCAGAGAGGAGATACTGAAAGTCCATACAAGAAACAAGCCCCTTGCTCCAGACGTTGAGCTTGATACTATTGCAAAATCTACAGTAGGCTTTACAGGCGCAGACCTTGAAAACCTTGTAAACGAGGCTTCGCTGCTTGCTGCAAGAAAGAACCGCAAGGCGATAACCAAAGAGGATCTTGAAGAGGCTTCAATCAAGGTCATTGCAGGTCCTGAGAAGAAATCGAGAGTTGTCACCGAGGCTGAAAAACGTCTTACCGCTTATCATGAGGGCGGTCATGCAGTCTGCACATATTTCTGCGACTCGCAGGATAAGGTACATCAGGTGTCGATCATTCCAAGAGGTCAGGCAGGAGGCTATACGATGAGCCTGCCTGAAAAGGACAAATCCTATGTCAGCAAAAAGGAAATGGCTGAAAACATAATCGTGCTTCTTGGCGGAAGAGTTGCCGAAAAGATAATTCTTGACGATATTTCAACAGGCGCTTCAAACGACCTTGAAAGAGCAACAGCCACCGCAAGAAACATGGTAACACGCTATGGCTTCAGCGATAATTTGGGTCCTGTTGTTTACGGCAGAGGAGAGCATGAGGTGTTCTTGGGAAGAGACTACGGCAACACGCCAAGCTATTCCGAAAACGTTGCAGCCGAGATAGACAACGAGATAAGAAACATTGTTGAGGACGCCTTTGAAAAGGCTGAAAAGCTTTTAAGAGAGCATATCGACAAGCTGCATACTATTGCTAAATATCTTATGAAATATGAAAAGATAGATGGCGCTGATTTTGAAAAGCTGATGAAGGGCGAGCTTACCGAGGCGGATTTTATGTCGGACGAGACTGAAAAGGCGGAAGATGCCGCTGAGACCGCTTCCGATGAAATGACAGTGGATACGCCCGTGGTGGATGATACACCTGAGGTCAGCGAAGATTAAGGAAACGACCGAAAAGATCCGTTCTGTGTTCAGGGCGGATTTTTTACGGCAGAACAAATTATAGAAAAGAGTCAGGCTATGAATTTATTGTTTGTTGGAGATGTTGTGGGACAATCGGGCTGCGATTTTCTCAGTAAGAATATCTATCAGATAAAAAAAGAGTATGACATAGATTTTACAGTTATCAACGGAGAAAACTCCGCTCAGGGCAACGGAATAACGCCTAAGTCCTTTGAACAGCTTATCAGAATGGGTGCTGATGTGGTGACAACGGGCAATCATTCTTTCAAGCGCCGTGAAAGCTCGCCTCTTTACGACGAACAGGAGTGTCTTCTTCGCCCTGCAAATTATCCGGATGGGGTAATCGGTCACGGAGTTACGGTGGTGGATATGTTTCCTGTAAAGATAGCTGTTGTTAATCTTATGGGAACGGTTTATCTTGACTCGCTGGAAAATCCTTTCTTATGCATAGACAAAATACTGGAGCAGATAGACACGCCCAATATTTTTGTTGATTTTCATGCCGAAGCCACCGCCGAAAAGAAGGCTATGGGTCATTATCTCACAGGAAGATGCACAGCTGTTCTCGGTACTCATACCCATGTTCAGACTGCCGACGAGGTCATTCTGGGCGGACACACGGCGTATATAACCGACGCCGGTATGACAGGTCCCGAAATGTCTGTGCTGGGTGTGGAGTCGCAGATAGCTATTGATAAACTGAAATATCATTATCCCGTAATGTTCCGTGAAAGCGAACAGCCCTGCTTTATCAATGCGGTGGTGGTTACTTTTGACGAGAATTTGGGCAAAGCAACTAAAATCCAAAGAATTATTAAGCGATAATGTACAAAAAATATTAATTCTCTTGCAATGATTCATAATATAGTGTATAATAAATATGTTATAATTTTGGTGGGTAAAAATCAATATGAATTTTTATAATTGGAGGTAATAGTGTGGAAATTCTAAAAGTTTCATCAAGATCTGTACCAAATTCTGTTGCCGGCGCTATTTCCGGCGTGATCCGTGACAGCGGAGCTGTTGAGGTTCAGGCTGTGGGAGCGGGTGCCGCAAATCAGGCGATAAAGGCTATCGCTATTGCAAGGGGATATCTTGCTCCGCTGGGCATTGATATGATCTGTATCCCTGCTTTCGCCAATGTACTTATCGACAACGAGGAAAGAACGGCTATAAAGCTTATATGCGAAGAAAGATAACTTATCATCAATTACAGCAAGAAGCTTAGTCTTTTTGCTGTTTTTTAGTGGGAGGTTCTATGGAGACTATTATCAGCTGTAACGGACTTTCAAAATATTACGGAAAGGTGCAGGCGCTCAATAATCTTACCCTTGAACTGAAAAAGGGAAGAATAATAGGTCTGCTTGGTCCTAACGGAAGCGGCAAGACTACGTTTATAAAGCTTGCCTGCGGACTGCTGAGACCGACCTCGGGCAGTATCACCGTGGGAGGAATGAATGTGGGCGCTGAGACTAAAAAGCTTATCTCATATCTGCCCGACAGAAACTATCTGCCCGACCATATGAAGGTCAAGGAGCTTATGCAGTTCTTTAAGGATTTTTACAGCGATTTTAACTATGCAAAGGCTATGGATATGATGCTGAGACTGAATGTTGATCTGAACATGAGATTCAAGCATATGTCCAAGGGTACAAAAGAGAAAGTACAGCTTGCACTTGTTATGAGCAGAGAGGCTGAGGTTTATCTGCTTGACGAGCCTATCGCAGGCGTTGACCCTGCCGCAAGAGAGTACATACTGAACACTATAATCTCAAACTACAATGAAAATGCTGCCGTGGTCATATCAACTCATCTTATTTCCGACATTGAGCCTGTACTTGACGAGGCTGTAATGATACAGAACGGCACGCTGCGTCTGCATCAGTCTGTAGAGCAGATAAAGGCTGAGCACAACATGACTGTCGATCAGCTTTTCAGGGAGGTGTACAGATGCTAGGCAAGCTTATAAAATACGAATTCAAGGCGTTTTCAAGAAAGATGATACCGCTGCTTATCGTCTTTTGTTCTTTTTCGGCGCTTATATGGGTGAATGCTTTTAAGTGGGATACCTGGAAACAGATGTTGAACGCTGATTTTGCGTATGCGCTTGTCACGCTGTTTGTGTTTATTGTACCCATATATATCATCTGCTTTGGCGCTATTTTATTTTTATCCTACATTAACTGCGTGGTGCGCTTTAACAAAACAATGTTCTCAAACGAAGGCTATCTTATGAGGACTATACCTGTGAAAACAAGCAGTCACCTTATTTCAAAGCTTCTGGTGGCATTTGTGTGGTTTTTGATATCCTATGCCTGCTTTGCGGTCATGATATCTTTGCTGACATTATCTTCCGACCAGTCGTTGGTCAGCGCTTTCCGTGAGACCTTCGGCGACATGGTAGGCGACAGCGTAAGCCGGTTTATCGAAAATTTTCTGTCGGCATTGGGTAGTTTTCTCTATATACAGCTGTTGCTTATCGCCGCTGTTACTATCGGCAACCGTGCTTCCGACCACAAGACCGCCGCTTCTGTGGCTGCGGCTATTCTGCTGAATATACTTGTGGCTTTTACAACGGGAATCGCAAACGCCGTGGTATATGCCATACTTGATATCGACCCAGCCGATGCAAGCTCTCTGCTGACCGTTTCTGATTCATCCGAACAGTCGGTCGCTGTGGGAGATTATATTCAAGCTGCAGTAAAAATACTGTTTATCATACTCTTCTTCATATTCACCTGTCGCACGATAGATAAAAACTGCGATATCGAATAAAATAAAGGCGTAAATTCTGCTTTGAGAATTTACGCCTTAAATATTTATCAGTTTATTATCCACACCTGCGTCGGGTCGCCCGGTTCAAATTCCGTAATAGTCAGATTTCCCGACTTTGTGCAGGCGATCACCTTTTCAAAGCTTGTTCCGCCTGTTGTAATCCTGAAACGTCTTTTTCCCAGCGCTGCAAATCTGAACTGTGCAGGCAGAGTGCCTATCTTGGGATAATCAAAGCTTTTGCAGTTTTCGCTTACAAATCCGCCTTCGCTTACCTTGAAGCCGAATGTTCCCATGTCTGAGATGTGCAGCTCCAGCTTTTGTTCAAGCTCCTTGTCGGGGGCTTCTGCTGAAAGTCCTTTATTTGTTACAGTAAGCAGCTGACCTGTGGCTTCGTTCTTGAAGGTGTATTTCTTTCCGCCGCAGATGAAATTGCCTTTGTCGGACGAGCAGTCGTCATAGAATTTCATCAGCAGAGCGGCTGTATTCTGCTGAGCGGCAGGCAGTGAGCTTTTTGCCGCCTCGTCAAAAGCCTTGGGGTCAAGCCTTGCAACGGATTCGGCAAATCTCGACACGCTCTTTACAAGCTTGTTGAGTCCTGCTCCGAAGCTGTCGCCGTCATAGCTTTTTGAAAGTCTTTTGTCAAGCTTTTCGGCGGAATACTGTCTGCATACGGTGTTGACGTGCTTTTCAAAAGCATAGTGAGCGTTGGTTGATTTCTCAACATATTTCATGTTGGCAGTATGCACCGTGCAGCTCATATCGCAGATAAAATGAATCGCACGTCCCAGTACGGTCATAGCCTTTTCGGTCTCACCGCTTTTGTAAAGACACAGCGCAGAGGTGTAGTTTTCCTCCAGCATAGTCCTTGCGCTCTTGGAAAACTTTCCGAGACGGTTTTTATAGTAACCGTTTGTTTCCGATAGCTCTTTTCCCTTTCCGTTTGAACATGAGTAATAATGTGCGCCCAGAGCCTTGTCGCAGTCCTTTTCCCCGTCTGGAGCCACAGAACCGCTTACAAGCTGCGGCATATAGTTCTTATAGAAATTGTAAGGCTTTATCTTGCCTTCCTTTTCAAGCAGAGCCACGGCTTTTTCGGTTATGTCCGAATGGGTGTCCGAAAACCATGCTTCGGCTTTTTTACCTCCCAGAGCGCAGTAAATCCCTGCTGTTGCTAACAATGCGATGATCTTTTTCATATGTCTATTTTCCTTTTCTGTTATTGTATTTTTTCTTTTTCTTTCTTACCGAATATCCAAAGCTGCCCAGCTTTTTGCCCAGAGCAAAATACTCTCCGTGAGAGTAAGCGATAAGCCCCGCTTTTTCAAGAGCAAGCCTGCCGCTGCTGTCGATAAGCTCCTTTGCAACGTCAAGC
>JBJERD010000015.1:0-5606 GCA_051882095.1 Oscillospiraceae bacterium | reverse complement strand
AAGCTGTTCATTGAAATCAATGAACAGCTTTATTTATTTAATTGTCAATTGTCAATTGTCACCTGTCAATTGTCAATTGCCCTCATCCCATAACAACAACAATATCAGTCTGCTCAGTCATCTTGCACTCGCAAACGAAGTTGCCGTCAAGCTTTTCGCCGTTAACAGTTACGCTCTTAACGCCGCTCTCAACGTGGTCGGGGTTCTGAATGTCGATAGAAAGATGCTTGCCTCTGAAGTTCTTTTCGATCTTGAAGCCGTCCCATGTGTGAGGGATAGCAGGGTCGATAACAAGTCCGTCAGCGTTTGGTCTCATACCGCAGATACCCTCTACGCAGCCTACCATTACGGTTGAACCTGTTCCTGTCAGCCAGTGAACGTGTGAACGTCCGTTGTATGGCGAGCGTGTGGACTCGGTGAACTGTCCGTGAACGTATGGCTCAAGAACTCTTATCTCAGCCTTGTCGTTCATGCTTGCAGGCGAGGATTCAAGGAAGTACTCGAAAGCTCTGTCGCCGTGACCAAGCAGAGATTCAGCAAGAATAGCCCAGCCCTGTGTCTGCGAGAAGATACCGCCGTTTTCCTTAGTGTCGGGGTTGAAGATGTGCATGAGCGCACCGTCAAAGTAGTGGTCAACATAAGGAGGCTCAAGAAGCTTTACGCCGTAAGGTGTGTTGAGTATCTCGTGAACCTTTTCCATAGCCGTTTCGCCCTGCTCCTTTGAAGCAAAGCCTGAGATAACAGCCCATGACTGAGGATTGAGCCACATATTTGCCTCGGGATCCTTCTTTGCGCCTACAACAACGCCGTCCTCACGGATTCCTCTGATGAATCTGTCCTCGTCCCAGCAAGCTTCAAGGCTCTTGCCAAGCTCAGCCTGTACCTTTTCGATGTATGCAACATATTCTGTGTCGTTTCTGTCCTGAGCATAGCCCTTGATAACTGTCATAGCGTAGTAGAGCTGGAATGCAACGAATGTTGACTCGCCCTTCTTGCCCATTCTCAGACAGTCGTTCCAGTCAGCGTGGAGACCTGCAGGCATAGCGTGGTCGCCAAGTCTTTCCATAGAGAATCTGATAGCGTTTTTCAGATGATCGTAAACAGTGTCCTCGCCGCCGTTAGCGTAAACGATCACCTCGTCAAGAAATGCCTTGTTTCCGCTTTCGCCGATGTACTTGACGATAGTCGGGAACAGCCAGAGAGCGTCGTCAGCTCTGTAAGAAGGATGACCTGTCTGCTGAGCGTACTCGGAAGCCTCGTTGTTCTCGTCAGGGCAGTTTTCGTGACCTGCGTTGTGGTCGAACTTGACCAGCGGCAGACCGCCTCCGTTGTCAACCTGTGCCGAGATCATAAAGCGTATCTTCTCAGCAGCAAGCTCAGGATTGATGTGAATGATACCCTGAATGTCCTGAACGGTGTCACGATATCCGTAGCCGTTTCTCAGACCGCAGTAAATGAACGAAGCAGCTCTCGACCAGATGAATGTGATAAAGCACTGATAAGCGTTCCATACGTTTACCATGTTGTTGAACTCGTCGGAAGGAGTTTCGATCTGGAAGTTGTTCAGCTGACCGTGCCAGTAGTCAACAAGCTCCTTGATCTCAGCGTCGCACTTGCCCGGCTCTTTGTATGTATCCAGTATCTCAGCAGCAACGCCGGGATTCTTCTGACCGAGAACATAAACAACCTCAACAGTCTCGCCGGGAGCGATCATTACCTCGCTCTGGAGAGCGCCGCAGGCATTGCCGTTGTAGTTGAGCTTGTTGTCGCAGAAGCCTCTTTCAACAGCGATAGGGTTGCCGTAGGTTCTGTAGGGACCGATAAAGCTGTCAAGATTTCCGTTGTAAGCTGTAACGGGAGCGCCTACCATACCGAAGAATCTTTCTCTCCAGTTAGAGCCGCTTGCATCCTTGCCGCTGTTCTGGTTGATGTGCTGAACGATCTTGTTATCTTCAAAAGTGGTGTTTGTGATAAACAGAGTGTACTGGAGGTTTACCTGATCCTGCTCGTAGTTGTTTTCGTTGGTGAACTCAACAAAGCCGAACAGCGAAAGATTTCTGTATCTGTCGGAGGTGTTTGTTACCTTTGTTCTCCATACCTCATATGTCTTGTTAAGAGGAACATAATATGTTACCTCAGAATGAATGTCGGCATAATCAGCCTTCATTGTGGTGTAAGCCGTACCGTGGTGGCACTCGGACTTGTACTGGTCAAGCGGCTTGCCAACAGGCTGCCATGAAGCCGACCAGTAATCGGCTGTGTCGTTGTCACGGAGATAAATATATCTTCCGGGAACGGCAATGTTTGTGTTGAAACGGTAACGGGCGATTCTTCCGTTAGCGCCGCTCTTTACGAAGCTGTAGCCTCCTGCGTTGTTTGACACGATAGCGCCGTACTCAGGTGAGCCTAAGTAGTTAGCCCAGGGCGCAGGGGTGTCGGGTCTGGTGATGACGTACTCTTTGTTCTTCAGATCAAAATAACCGTACTGCATTTTCTTACTCCTTTTTGATTGATATTTGACTGCTCTTCCCCGCAGGTACCAGCAGACTTACGCAGATATTTTCAGGCGATACCTTCGTATCCGCCTAAGCGTCTATTTCATTTTAACATACATTAACTGCATTGACAAGGGGGGAAATGAGATTTTTTTAATAAAATTTTTCGCACCTGCAAACTTATGAAAGCGCAGCGGTCATATCTGAGAAGTGGGGTGTATCTCGTTTTGCAGACGGGCGTCAAATTGCCTGAAACCTCTGTCGGCTGAGACCACCGCTCTGTTTATCACAGAGTAGCCGTAGCGTTCTCTCAGTTTGTCTACAGCACGGTTCAGGTTCTCACGTTTTTTCAGCTGTCTGACGCTTGTGAACATATCAAGCTGAAAAGCTCCGTCGGCAGGGGAAAGGTCAAACGCCCCAACGGTTATGGAACGTATGGGTATGCTCTGGCTCCAGTCGTAGGAGCTTTTGTAAAGCTCAAAGGCTTGCTCTGCGATGGCTTTTCCGTCATCGGTGGGAGAGCTTATTTTCCGCTGCCGTGAATATACTCTCAGCTTTGAATCTCTTATGCCTATAGAAACTCCGCCTGCTTTGAAGCCCATTTTGCGAAGCCTTGAAGCCACACTTTCGGCAAGAGCGAAGGTGAGCATTTTAACGTCGTCATCGTTCATAAGGTCACGGTAGGCGGTAGTGCCGTTTGACACTGACTTGACGGGGGTCTCCTCGCTCATAAGCGGAACATGGTCGCTGCCCTCGCCGTTGGCGTAGCGGTAAAGATATATCCCCCATTTGCCTAAAAAGCTTTCAAGGGTCGCAAGGGGAGCGGCGGCAAGCTCGCCTATGGTGTTTATCCCGTGAGAGCGCAGCTTTCTCGCCGTGGACGGTCCGACGAAAAGCAGGTCGCTTGCGGGAAGTCCCCATATTTTCTCCTTGTAGTTTTCACGGGTGATGATGGTAGTTGCGTCCGGCTTTTTCATGTCCGAACCCAGCTTTGCAAAAATCTTGTTGAAGCTGCCCCCCACCGAAACGGTAATGCCAAGCTCCTTTTTCACCGTGTTTCGTATCTCGTCGGCGACCTCGGTGATGTCACGCCTTGTGCAGGTGACGTCAAGCCAACATTCGTCTATGCCGAAAGGCTCTATACGGTCGGTGTAGCGCTCGTAGATAAGCTTCGCCCTTTTTGAAAATTCAAGATAAAGGTCGTAGTGCGGTTCAAGGGTTATAAGCTCGGGACACTTCTGCTTTGCCTGCCATATCACTTCTCCCGTTTTGACTCCGCAGCTTTTGGCAAGCTCATTTTTGGCAAGAATTATCCCGTGGCGTTCCTCAACAGAGCCTGCGACGGCAACAGGCTTGCCTTTAAGCTCGGGATGAAAAAGGCACTCTATTGAGGCATAGCAGTTGTTTATATCCACATGAAGAATGTTTCTTGAATTTGTCATGGCGGTTCTCCTTTGCGAATGTTTGTTCTTCTAATTTAATTATAAACCGAAACAAATGTTTTGTCAAGAACAAATGTTTGACAATATAAATGAAAAATCGAACAAATATTCGTGCAGTCTGAACAAACAGTACAGAAAAACGGACTCAAAATGCAAAACCGCTTATATCTGTTGACAATATTCAAAACGATGTGGTATAATTATGCCGATAAAAATTACGGAGGTCCATACTATGAAAAAAGCTTTAGCGATAATACTTGCAGCATTTACGGCTGTTTTTTCCTGCTCGTGCGGAGGGAAGGAGCAAAGCTCTTCCGAAAACGCATCAAGCGCAGCGGAAAGTCAGGCGGCTCCCGACCCATATGCAGAGAAAAAGGCGGCGTGTGAGCTGGGCGACAGCAATTTTGATACATACCTTTCAAATACCGTTGTGGCAACGGGAAACAATCAGGTAGTAAAGAGCGCTGAAAAGCTCACTTACAGGGCATATTTTCCCGTGGAAAAGGCAGGGGAGCTTGAATACTGCTTCTACTTTTCCAACACGGTGGATTCCACATATGATAACGGAGCGATCGCTCATGTGGGAAAGAGCGGCGGAAAATACACCATAGAGAGCGCATTTATCGCTGACGGCGGTACAGGCGTTGAGGAGGAGATAACAAACAGAACTCCCGTTACCTTTGCAGGAGGAGAGTCCAAAGAGGTGGCAGAAAACGAAGCTTTCTGGAGCGACGCTGTGAATTTCAATGTTCCCGAGGGCCACTATCTTGTATGGGAGTGGACTCTGACAGGAGAGGATATTCCATGCACCAACATGGCTAATCTGACTTCCACCACCAGCTGCGATGACGGGGAAGAGGACTTTGTTTACTGCGATCAGATACCTCTTCCGCAGCTTATCGGCGCAAAGAAAGAGGTCAAGGAGAACATCGTTGCTATCGGCGATTCCATAACACAGGGCTGTCAGACGGAATTTATGAAATATGAATTCTGGGGAGCGCAGATATCGCAGCAGCTGGGTGAAGACTACAGCTTCTGGAACTGTGGACTTGGCTGGTCACGTTCAAGCGACGCCGCAGAATGCGGAAACTGGCTTGCAAGAGCAAAGACCGCCGACACGGTAATAGTAGCTTTCGGCACAAACGACATAGTTTCGGGAGAATACGGCGCAGAGGAAGGCAACACCGCCGACGAGACAGACACATATCTGAGAGTGCTGCTGGACGTTTTCAAAGACGCAGGCTGCAAAATAATAGTATTCAACGCTCCGCCGCAGACCTACAACGAAGAGAAAGAGGCGGTAAGAACTGAGCTTAACGAGCAGCTTAAAACCACCTGTGAGGAATACGGCGCAGAGTATTTTGACTTTGCTTCATATCTTTCCACGCCGGAAGACCCTGTGACTGCCATTTACGGCGGACACCCTAACGGCGAAGCAGGAAAGATCGTAGCGGACGCTTTTGTTGAGCAGTATTATAAATAAACGTATAAACCGGGGAAAATTAAAAGTTTCGCTCAAGCCTTTTCAAAGGCTTGCAAGGGTAAAATTCTTCCTCGGCAAGCTCGGAAGAATTCAGGGGACAGAGTCCCCCTTGTCGCTCACCGCAGTGAGCGAAATCCCCTACCGCAGGTAAAAAAGCACAAAAGCGGCTGTTGCGCAGTGATAAAT
>JBJERD010000014.1:0-5666 GCA_051882095.1 Oscillospiraceae bacterium | reverse complement strand
ACTTTGAGCGGCTGTATCAGTCGTGGAGACCTTAATCATAACAACCGTTCTATCATAACTGAAAATGTCCACGAGGACAGAATCCGAGATGACATTATCATCTGTCAGCGTTCACTGAAACAGCTCTATCATGAACTGTTCGATGACGCACTTGCAGAGTATAACAACAAGCTGACCAGACGTGACAGGAAGATCGCAAATTATCAGGAACATATCCGCCACAGCCGACAGGAAAAAGAATTCCATGAAGCAATATTTCAGGTCGGAAACCGTGAGGACACCGGACTGGATTCCGATATGTGCCATGAAGCGGCAGCAGTGCTGGAAAAATATGCCCGTAGCTTTGAGGAGAGAAATCCCCATCTGAAACTGTTCAATGCTGTGATCCACATGGACGAAAGCACACCGCACCTGCACCTTGATTTTGTTCCGCTGTGCGATGAAAAACGCAAGAACGGAATGCGTGTCCGAAACTCGCTTACGGGTGCTTTACGGCAGCAGGGACTTGCAGGCGAAGGTATCTCCAATACGATCACAATGGCGTGGCTCGAACAGGAGAAAGAACACATCGGACAGCTCATGCTCGAACACGGTATCGAATGGGTAAAGCTCGGCACTCATGAGAAGCACAAGAGCGTTTCCAAGTACAAGGCTGACAAGCTCCGTGAGGAGATCGAAGCTGCGGAGTCTGAACTTGATGCAGTTAAGCAGGAATTGGACAAGGCTTCTGAAAAGAAAGTCAAGATCGGCGAGATCGAAAGTATCGAAGCTAAGGAGTCCATGTTCGGTAAAAAGGTCACGCTCTCCAAAGAGGATTATGACAAGCTCAGCGATACGGCAAAGAAGTATGTCGCTATGGAGAAGATCACAAAGAAACTCCGTAAAGAACGTGACACAGCCGTACAGGAGCGTGACGCTACCAAAGCACAACTTGAAACAGTTTCCTCGGAGCTTGCAGGCTACAAAAAGAAAGAGGACGATGCAAGGCATTTCACACGCAGTAAGATGAACGCTGAAAGTCAGCGTATCACAAGAGAGGAACAGCTTACCCGTAATTTGCAAAAGGCGCTGACCGTCATTGACGCTCACGGTCTGCGTGATGAATACAACCACACAAAAGTAAACACAGCACAAAGAAAGAACGTGCTGGAATAAGGAGGACTATATTATGATTATCAGAAGCAAGAAAAAGATCAATGTCAACGGCAAGAACAAGTCCGTATGGGTGCTTGATACCGATGCACTCACCGTTACCCACAACACACCCTATGCCGAGCCGAGCGTGACAGAGTTCAGATCCGATCACATCAAGTATCATCTGCACTACTCGGCGGAATACCGTCCCGCAAGGCTGAAAAAGCTCGTCAACGACGGCACAATTCTCACCTACCTGACCGAGCTTGACCGTTCTGTAGCTGAGGCTGTGGAGAGACAGGTCGAGAAGAAGCTTGCAAACGATCAGGAATATCTCAGAGCTGTGGCAGTCGGTGATCTTGCAAAGGCGAGAGGTCTGGAGAACATGGATCGCCTTTGTGCAAGAGAGCCTGTGTATGCGGATATGGTGTATGTGTGATGTAGTGATTTCCTCATAAACAACGAGCCGAAGGAGTCTGCGTGAATCCTTCGGCTTTATTTTGTCAGCTCGGCTGTTATTTTTCCAAGTACAGCATACTGCTCCTGAGAGAACTGCCTGCCCATCCGAGCGTTATTGATACGATAGGCATCGACTAGGGCTTGGACGGTCTCGATCTGCGTTTCGGTCAGCCCATGTGTGGAAAGTGTTCCCTGATGCTTCATCCCGCAGAGGGTATCCATAGACACGTTAAAGATACTGGCGATAGAGCGGAGTGTCTCAAACGGTGGAGTCATGATATTAGCTTCATATTTGCTGACTGTACCCTCGGTGACATCAAGCAATTCTCCGAGCTTTTTCTGCGTTATATTTCGTTCTTTGCGTAATGATCTTATCAATGCACCGAGATCATACATCTGCCCTCACCTCCGAGTTTCTCTTTTGGAATATTATACCCAATTATACTTGCCAATTTCGATAGATTGTGATATAATATATTCTGTACACGCAAGTTTTCAAATAAAATATTTCATTAGATGCAAGTTTAGCGGAGGTACGATATGGCAAATAATAACAAAGCACTGTCGGCAGCGGGGCAGGCGAAGAAAGACGAGTTTTATACTCAGCTTGTTGATATTGAAAACGAGCTGCGACATTATAAGGAGCATTTCAAGGGAAAAGTCGTATTCTGCAACTGCGATGATCCCTACGAAAGCAATTTCTTTAAGTATTTTGCTATCAACTTCAATCACTTGGGACTGAAAAAGCTGATCTGCACCTGTTATGCAGGTTCTCCTGTAGTATATACGCAACTGAGTTTGTTCGGAGATGAAGAAGTGATCGGTGAAGAACCGTCCGACAAGAAACCGTATAAAATCGAGATCACCCATGTGGACGATCTGAATGGGGATGGTGCTGTTGACCTGACCGATGTTGAACTGCTACTCCGTTCCGTGGACGGAAAGCCTACGTTGTTAAAAGGTGACGGAGATTTCCGCTCCGCAGAATGTATCGAGCTGCTGAAAGAGGCTGACATCGTGGTTACAAACCCGCCGTTTTCTCTTTTCCGTGAGTATGTAGCACAACTTATGAAATATGATAAACAATTTTTGATTATTGGAAGTCAAAACAATGTCACTTATAAAGAGATTTTTCCGCTGTTGAAAGACAATAAGCTATGGCTCGGATATAAATCAGGTGATATGGCATTTACTGTTCCAGATAGTTATGAAGCACGAGAAACTCGCTTTTGGATTGATGAAAACGGTCAGAAATGGCGCAGTTTGGGAAACATCTGTTGGTTCACAAATTTGGATATAAAGAAAAGACATGAAGAATTAGTGCTTTTCAGAAACTATTCAGCAGATAAGTATCCTCGTTATGATAATTATGATGCTATCGAAGTAAGTAAAGTTTCTGAAATTCCCTGTGATTATACTGGTACAATGGGAGTTCCTATAACATTTCTTGATAAGTACAATCCAGAACAGTTTGAAATACTTGGAATTAATGCTGGGAGAGACGAATTTGAATGCAGACCAACTAAACGATATGTTAATCCTATACAGCATAATCCAAATGGCACAGTAACAAACGGAAGTAAAGCAAATACAAGATCAACACTTTTACTTGCTTCAACTCCAAACGCAATATATTATACTGCTGATAATGCAGAAAAGCCGTTTACCATAACTTATGCAAGAATCTTTATTAGAAAGAGGTAAGCCTTTATGAAAATTGAACTGAAAGAGATTACCGTCAGTGAAGTGGCTAATGAATATAAGGATAGTGCTGAAAAAGGCGTGACTGGCTACAACGGCAAGCTGAATATCCGTCCTGCGTTTCAGCGAGAGTTCGTGTATGGGCAGAAGGAGCGGGATGCCGTACTCGATACTGTCATGAAAGGTTTTCCTCTGAATGTCATGTACTGGTGTGCAACCGACGACGGAACCTTTGAGCTTTTGGACGGACAGCAGCGCACGATCAGTCTGTGTCAGTATGTAATCGGAGATTTCTCCATCGGCAACCGCTATTTTCACAGCCTGACCGCAACGGAGCAGAAGCAAATCCTCGACTACAAACTCATGATCTATATCTGCACGGGAAACGACAAGGAAAAGCTTGACTGGTTCAGAACGATCAATATCGCCGGAGTACAGCTCTCCGATCAAGAACTTCGTAATGCCGTATATTCCGGTCCTTGGGTGTCGGATGCAAAACGGTATTTCAGCAAGAATGGCTGTGCTGCTGTCAAGATCGGAGATAAACTCCTGTCAGGTAAAATGATACGGCAGGAATATCTCGAAACCGCTATTGAGTGGATCGCTCTGCCGGAGGGCAAGTCGGTTGACCTCTATATGTCCGAGCATCAGCACGACAGTACCGCTGCTCCTTTGTGGATGTACTTCCAGACCGTCATTAACTGGGTGAATACTATTTTCCCGAAGTGGCGCAAAGAGATGAAGGGACTGGATTGGGGACGGCTCTACCATGAGCATAAGAATGATGCACTTGATCCTGCGGCATTGGAGACAAAAATCACCGCTCTTATGGCAGACAAGGAAGTTACCAAGAAAAGCGGTGTATATGAGTATCTGCTGACAGGAAAAGAAAAACACCTGAGCCTGCGACAGTTCGATGACGAGGATACTCGCACAGCATACGAACAGCAGCAGGGTATCTGCCCGATCTGTGGTCAGCACTTTGACTTCGAGAAGATGCACGCCGATCATATTAAGCCATGGCACGCAGGCGGCAAGACCGTTCCGGAGAACTTACAGATGCTGTGCAGGGATTGTAATTTGAAGAAGTCGGGGCAGGAATAATAGAATATATAGGCGAATTCCCTTGAAATAACACGGGTATCGTGGTATAATGTAAGTATACTGGATAACTGTGTTGTTTCAGGGGATTCTTTTATCCCTTTTGGGGAGGGTGTGGAACTATGTTCAAAATGATAAAATATAAGCGCTATCAAAAGTGGTTCTGTAAGCAGTATCTAAAAAGATCCGTTGCATTGCCGAATTATGATATGTTTTTAAAGCACTGTTCCAAAACAGATCCGTTGCCTTCTTCCTTTTGTAATGTAGCATTATATGATGTTATAGACAATGACGGAATGAACAAGTTGATAAAATCTATATACAAACTTAAAAATCACAAAAAGCAGTATAGCGTAGACACGCCTTATCTATATCATAAATTTAAGAAACTGAATTATATCAATTCAAACTTAAATGGTAGTATAACAGGAAGAATAGCAGATATTAAGTTGACATCAAGCAAATGGATACGAAGTATTTCTATTGGTTATACATATATAAATTCATCTCAATGTTTAATTGAATATACATTTTGGTTTGAAAAGGTAATTAGTACGTGTACACAAATACATAACTTTGTAGTTGATGAAATAAAGCAAATAAGAAAAGAGGCATATTTTCACTCATATGCTAACAAAAAAATAATAAAAGAAGCAAGATGTAAGGAAATAATGGAGTTAGACAATATTTTCTTTGCAGACATTCTTCAGGGATATATTTGCGATTTATTCTATACAGAGTACGGAAAAGATTACAAGTTACCCATAGAGTATTGTTTACAGTTGCACAAATACAATTTTAAAAAGCGCAAAAAACTTAGAAAACCATTTCTATGTGAGTCATATGAGAATGGTAGAAAACACATGATTATTTCAACGTTAAAGTATGATCGCTTTGAGTTGTTCTCTTATAACACTGGCAAATACTTACCCTCTCCTTCCATACTGCATTATTGTTCAACTTTTTCTACAGAGATATATTATAAAGCATTTTTTCATATTGAAACGGCAGAACTAGAGAGAAAAATGCGAAAGTATTTGAACTCACGAAAACGTTTTATCTCATCAAAAGATATTAAATGGTTTATAAACAAAATCAGATATATAAAAGAGCAGAAATCAAAAATTGAAAAAGTTATAAATAATAAAGACGATATATACTATTCAGAATATTTTCAATGGAAATCTTACTATCGTGGAGAGGCTAAAGAACATGGCTTTATAAACTATCCTGAGTACACTGATCATTTTTTAATTCAATATGAGCAAAAC
>JBJERD010000013.1:0-5674 GCA_051882095.1 Oscillospiraceae bacterium | reverse complement strand
GACCCCGCAAGCCTTGACGACATTATGCTTTACTATGTTCACAAGGACGAAAGGGAGTGGACCTTATGACTAAACTCCGTTCACTGATCTTTCGGGAATTTAAAGTCAGCCAAAAGCTATACATAACAAGATTTCTGGTGTTATTTGCATTCTATGCTTTTGCTGCTGTGGTAACATTTTTTATTACTGATTTTTTCAGAGGACAGCCCGAAAATGAAAGTATGATAAGATCGTTTACCGAAATGTTTTCTATGCTTGTCATTCTCTATTCAACGATGGTTTTTGCAGGTGATAACACGTTCAAAAGCGACCTTAACAGCGGTTGGCATAATTATTCCTATGCTCTGCCCATAACGGCTTGTGAGCGTGCGGCAGTAACACTTCTGCGTTTTATTGGTACACTCGGCACATCCGTGCTGCTTGGCATGGTCTGTGTTTTCATTATCAATAGTATTGCCGGCACACAATTTCAAATCGGATATGTGATTTTACAGTTTATTCTTCTGGACTTTTTACTGCTTTCAAAAATCATCGGCGATTTTTTTGTGCTTCGTGCAAGAAACACCGATGAATTTAAGAAATTGCAGGATAGAGGCGGCTTGATCACCATAGTTTCCGTTCTATGCATTGTCTTGGTAATACTGAAATGCGTAGGTTTTGATTTCGGAGTCCTGCTTGATTCGGACAGCAATGAGCCTTTGTCCTTCGGTATATTTCCAATGCTGACAGGTGAAATGCTGTTGTGGCTTATACCGCTTACCATTGCTCTTTTCGCTGTTCATTTTGCTGTTATTCGGCACCGCTTAATGTATGCGTATCAGGGCGGCGTGAAAATTAAAAAGGCAAATGTCAAGGCAGAAAAAGCCATAGATCTTACCGCACCGCACAGCGAGCCTGTGGGCTTTCTTTACAAGGAACTGAGACAGAATAAGAAAAGTATCTGTACCGTAATAATACTTCCGTTTTTTATACTTGTTTTTCTGACAGGATGTCTTGCTATTGTTTCGCTGAACGAGAAGTACGGCGGCGATGGCTGGATAATCAGAACTCTGACCTCCAACGTATTTCGTATTGTGTCCATCGCTCTTGGCTTTTTCAGTGTAGGCGGCTTGCTGCTCAGCGTTTTTCACGGCGACGACAAAAAGCTTTGGGCTTATTTCACAGCTTCTGCGCCAAATGGAGTAAATAGATTCCTGTACACAAAATATGTACTTTCATTTGCCATGTGCGGACTTTATTTCGTTTCAAGCTATGTTGCCGAAACTCTTGTTGCAACTATCAGCTGGTTTGCCCTTGGAAAAGAAATTGTCAGCTTTACAGGCATTGTGATCATAGTTTTCTTTGTACTTATTTTACAGAATTCATTTTCGATCCCGATGATACTTCGTTTCGGCGAGAAAAAGGGCGCAATCATAAATGTTATCATAATACTTTGCCTCGCCATAGCGGCGATATTGGTGCTGTCGCTCATTCCCAGAGAAATTCAGGATAAGGTATTCGCATGGCTTGCAAACTTCATGACAGGCGACCATGGCGACCTTACAATGCTGCTGCTCGGAATATTCCCCGGTTTCTCCGTGGGAGCATATATTTTGTCCTACAAGGTATCCTGCAAAATTTTCATGAAGGGAGTGAACGAGTATGACAAATAAAAAACTTGAAGCAAAAAGGCTTATCATCTTTCTTCTGCTGGCATTCGGCATTTCGTGGATCCCTGCGATCATAATGAACTGCGCTGTCGGTTATCACGAATGGTTTGAGACCTACAAAATGCCTTTTTTCGCACTTATCGTAGGCTTCGGACCTGCTCTTGCCAACGTCATTACCCGTAAACTCACCCATGAGGGCTGGCATGACAGTATGCTGCATCTGAAATTAAAGGAAAATATAAAATACTATCTTATCGCAGTATTTTCGGTAGTTGCTATGGCAATTGCCGAAGGTGTCCTCTCAACGATTATATATGGCAACGCCGATTTTTCCGGCATAGGCGGAGGTATGAACGCTATGCAGATCATCGGAAATGTGCTGCTGACCCTTTCTATTATTCCGCTTATGGCTTTCAACACATTTGGTGAAGAATTCGGCTGGCGAGGATATATGAATCAGAAAATGGAGCCGCTGCTGGGCACGACAGGCACTGTTGTAGTCGGAGGTGTCATCTGGGGACTGTGGCACGCAGAGCTGACTGTTATGGGACATAACTTCGGCACGGACTATGACGGCTATCCCTATCTCGGTATTCTTGCCATGTGTATTTCCTGCACATTCTTAGGTATGGGGCTTATGTGGCTCACAAGAAAGACAGGCTCGGTTTATCCTGCCGCAATTATGCACGCTGCTAACAATTTCGGCGGAAAAAGCATCGGACAGCTTTTTATAAGCGGTATACCCGAAGATTTTGCGCCGTCGATTACGGATAATCTCATCGTCTCGATACCAAGCTTTTTGCTCGGTCTGGTGTTTCTTATGCTTATGCTTCGTGACAATAAGAACGATAAGAAAAGGAGATAAACCGTGAGATCGCTGACAACGAACCGTTTGACGTTCAAATGGAATACGTCTTATAAAAACAGCCGCAGGCATTATCCTGCGGCTGTTGTCATTACTATTTGATTTTGGCTGTTCCGAATTTTTTGAATTATTCACTTAATGAATTCATTTCTTCAAACACGGTGCAGCCCATATGGGTCGTTTCCTTTGTACGATAAAGCGCCTTGTCAGCATTGTGGAATAACGTATCGTTATATCCCAATACCGAAAATGTTACACCTGCACTGATAGAGAAAGGCGGCAATTCGTCCATGCCCAGCATTGTTGTATTATTTACTCTATCTATTACTTCTTTGACAAGATCAGCCTGTGCCAATGTTAACCGATTCATAATGACAGCAAATTCATCGCCGCCAAGACGGAATATCTTATCAACTGCACGCATTTCTTCATCGAGAACCGATACAAGACGAGCCAGCACACGGTCTCCTGCGTCATGCCCGTATGTATCATTTATCAGCTTGAATTTGTCAATATCAAGCAACACAAGAGCAAAAGGCATCACAGGTTCTGCCAACAATTTGGTGACTCTGTTGAACGCAGTACGGTTCAGAGCGCCGGTCAGCTCGTCATGCTCTATTTTATACTGCATCAATTCTTCCCTGCCCTTTTCTTCGGTGATATCCAGAACGGCAAAAACCACCTTTTCAAGTCCGCCGTTATGATCCCATTTTGCCGGTGCAAGAACCATACGACCCCATTCGATCTGTTTTCCCTGAAACTCACAAGAAAGCACATTGGTGCTTTTCATACGCTGCTCCATGGTAGTAAGATCCATAAATTCACGGACGGTTTCAACATATTCATTTGCAACCATTCGGCTGCTGAATGTTTCTAAAAATACATCGTGCGGAATTATTCCGTCGGGATAATACCGCCTGATAGAGTCGGAATGTTTGATGACCTGCGTAACGCCGCTTGACACGTCGATCATGAAGCTCACTTCGTAGATATTGCTCAGAGCCATTATCATCTGCTGATGCTCTTCCTCTTCCTTCTTCATCTGCGTGATATCTTTAACGAGTACAACAAAACGTTCAAGATGTCCGTTTTCATCAAGAGAAACAACCGAAAACTCCAAACGGAACCATGTGTTGTTTCCGTTTACCTCACGTTCAATGTCGATGGAAAAAGAAGTTTGTTCCTTACGCAGAAATGCTTCCATGTATTCCTGCCCTGTTCTTCTCAAAAATTCCTCACGACATTCAGGCTTGATTATGGACGCATAAAACTTTCTTATCCACTCCCATTCTCCTTCTTCGGGAATGACATTTCTAAGCACTCTGGTTATGCGAAGCGCCTCGTATCTCTTTGACGTATAATCAACAATAAATTCCGACAGATTGCTCGAGCGTATTCCTTCCATAAACAAGAAATGTTTGCGGTTTATCACTTCACGATGATAAAACAAGCCTATCTCCTGACCAAGATACAGCCACGCCGACTGCGACAGCGCAAACTCCGAAAGATCAGGATTTATCAGACACATACACGACGGCATTCTGTTTTTGGTATACAGAGGAATTATCAGAAAGGTATCAATGCCTAGCTTCTCCATTCTTTCATATTCCGAAGGAAGACTTTCCCTTATGCACTCTCTGCCCTCCACAAGCACCATTTCCTTGGCTCTGAGAGATTCTATCCAACCGTTCAGATCACGTTCCTGCAGCGGCTGGAACCTTTCGTCCTCGACAACCAAATCGCCGTCTTTCCACTGATACACCTTAGTCACGCTGTCCGGTTCTGTCGCCGATTCATAAATGCAGACCATATCCGAGCGTGTAAACCTGCCCACTTCTTTTATTATATAACCGATAATTTCCCGTATACTGCTGTCTATATCCACGCCAGCCAGCAAATCGGCTACAAAGGCTTTTGTTTTCAGGGTCAATACATCGTTATTCGCCATAAGATCCTTGGTTTCAGTCATAACATCAATCCTCTTATTAACAATGCGTGTTAATGCATCAGATTTCGATAAGTCGATATATTAATTATACCACAAACAAACAGAAATTTCAAGATAAAAAGTGCAATAAATTACATAAATTCTAACGCCGGCTGATAATACATTTAGCTATCAGACTTCGTTTTGCGGTGATATGTTTGAAAAAAAGAGAGCAGCGGTAATCGCTGCTCCCTGTTTCGTCTATTGTGTAATATCTTTTAATCTATCATACATATCAGAGATAAAACGTCAAAGTTACGCTGGTTGGAATATTATCTTGGTCACGAGCTGTCTCCGCCTCTACAGAACATCCGCTATTCAATTCAAAAGCGCCGCCTTTCTCAGTATAACCTGCATTTTTAAATACACTCTCTATATCTCCACAAAGTGGGTTGTAGTAGTGACCTTTCATGCCGGTTTCCTCCGGGGTCTCTGTTTTTGAAGGGTCACATTCAGCGAATAATATAACCTGACGAACATATTCACTCTCTTCTCCAACGTCACTTGCGTGCACAATCATCTTACTGAAATGAATACCGCTGAATGTTAGATCTTCGGGAAAATCCATATCAAAAGAACCCCATTCGTTTGCTTCGACCTTTTCAGATATTTGCAGAAAGTCAGTTATTGCCTTTCCTGTCGTTTCAACATTTTTTTGGTATACACACGGACTTACGATATCTTCTGCAAATTTGATCAGGTCAACATCATGTGTAAGCACAACAGGCTCTGCTTCGCTTTCCACCGATTCGGACTCGGTTGCTTCTGATTCGTCCTCTTTGCTTTCGGCTGTGGATTCTTCCGCCTCGGCTTTTGACTCGGTTTTTTCATCGGACTCTTTCTCCGCAGCTGCGGCAGATGATGTTTGTGCTTTCTTCTCTGACTTGTCCTCGTCATCGTCATCTGCATTGTTACCGCAGGCGGCAAGCGATGCGCACATACTCAGCGAAAGTGCCAGCGCTAAAATTGATTTGAGTTTTTTCATACTAATTTTCCTCCAATTTATAATTTTTATACACTCATAAATGAGCGCAAAAAAGCGCAGCACGTCCGCTAAGCGGACATACTGCGCCTGTTTACAATATTAAAATTTACATATGTTAAGAGAGTATAGTTATACTGTCTGTCTGTCTGTCTGTCTGTCTGTCTGTCTGTCTGTCTGTCTGTCTGTCT
>JBJERD010000012.1:3391-5726 GCA_051882095.1 Oscillospiraceae bacterium | reverse complement strand
AGATCAGGCGTTTACATCGGCTCTTATGACCGTTACCGACCCCAATCCCGTTTATGTTACTATTCTTACGGGCAGAAACGAGATATCGGAGCTTTCATATCTGCAAACGCTGCTGGAGGCAAACGGCTATAACGTAAACACAATTGATATCACCAAGGAAGAGATACCCGAGGAGACAACCATCGCAGTTATCCCCGCACCTGCAACCGATTATATGGAGGCAGAGGTTGAAAAGGTTGATAAGTTCCTTAACAACGACGGAAATATGGGCAGACAGCTTCTCTATGCAGCTTCGCTTGCACAGGCTGACACGCCGAATCTGGACGAGTTCCTTGCTGAGTACGGCGTTGAGATAGGCGACGGCGTGGTATGTGAAACAAGCTCCGATTATTATTATCAGCTGCCTTACGTTACCACCACCACCGATATTTCCGAAAACTTCACTCAGGACCTTGCTTCGGCAAATCCTACTATACTTAACTATTACTCACGTCCCATAAAGCTTTTGTTTGACGAAGAGGGACAGATAGGCACCGAGGCTTATGTAAAGTCCACATCAAACGGTTATGTTGCAGACGCAACTACCGGAGATACTCTTGAAAAGGGACAGCAGATATACACTGCGGTGGCTTCAAAGGCTGTGTTCCTCAGCGACGGCAGCGCAAACTACAGCAACATTATAGTTTTCGGTTCTGTTGATACGCTTTCGGATCAGTTTTTGAGCTACAGCCAGTTCCAGAACAGAGAGTATATAATCAGCCTGCTTAACGGAATAACCCACAAAACAGACGGAATAGTTATCGAGCCTAAGGTCATAGAGGGCAACGTTTTTGATATTACCGACAAGCAGAAGAACATTCTTAAATGGAGCTTTATTCTCATCATTCCTGTTATCGTGCTTGTTCTCGGCGGAGTGATCTGGCTGAGAAGAAAGAACAGATAACGGCAAAACCGGGTGGCAAAGCTTATGATATCCGCAGGAAAGGGAATTTGATATGAACGGAAAAATTCAGGGAATAATCGTGTGCGGCGTTATAATCGCCTGTCTTGGAGGAACTCTCGTGTTTTTGCAGACTACGGGAAAGGATTCCTCCAGCAAGGCGGAGGAGACTTCTTCGGCTGCGGTAAACACAAGCTCTGAGGACGAATCGGTGCTGCTTATCGACTCGTCTTCGGATAATATATCAAAGGTCGAGGTAACAAACAGCTACGGCAGTTACACAATGGTCAAGCCTGCTTCGGGCAAATCCGCATGGAACATAGAAGAGCTGAGCGGCATAAACCAGTCTTCAAGACTTAAATCGGGCATGGCGGAAAACATTGCGCAGTTTGAAGCCTATAAAACCGTTGAAGAAGGCGCTTCGGACATGAGCAAATACGGTCTTGATGCGCCTGAGGGTCAGTTTACCGTGACCTTTGCGGACGACACGCAGCGCACCTTCTATGTAGGCGATGTTTCCACCAAAAGCCGTTACCGCTATCTTTGCGAAAAGGACGGCTCGGACGTTTATATGATGCTCAATTCAAAGATATCATATTTTATCGAGCCTGTGGAAAACTTTATTGATACCGTTCTTGTAAACAATCCCGGCGACTCTGATATGCCGGAATACGGAAAGCTGACTGTAAAGCGTTCCGACCTTGATTACGACATGGTCTTCGAGCAGGTGGACGAGGAGAAAGCCATTGACAACATGATATCGGCGCAGGTAATGACCGAGCCTATCTATTCGTATCTTAACATTACCGTCTCGGCGGGTACCACTCACGGAATGTGGGGACTGACTGCTCAGAGCGCAGTAAAGACCTTCCCCGACGAGGATGACTTCAAGGAATACGGTCTTGATAAGCCTTTAGCCGAGGTCATCTTCACAGGTGCGGATTATGATTACGACCTGAAAATAGGTAACAGCATTTTCGCCAAAAACGACGACGGAGAAGAAACCACCGAGATCGGCTCATACTATTGTTACATAACAGGCGTAGACGGCGCCGACTGTATCTGGGAGATATCAGCCGACGATCTTCCGTGGGCGACTGTACTTCCGGGAGACGTTATAACATCTCTCATGACCACCAACAATATTATGGACGTTTCGGAGGTAAAGGTAAAAACAGCCGATAAGGATATAGTTTACAAGCTGGACAGCGACGGTGAAAGTACCATAAACTCGGTAAAAATGAACGGCGAGGACGTTGACGTAAGCCTTTTCCAGGACTTTTACAAATATCTGCTCACCTGCCCCACAGGAGAGATATATTTTGAAGAGCCTGAGGGCGAAAGCTATATGACTATCGAGATAAACTGCGCAAGCGGTCACACCGACAAGCTGGA
>JBJERD010000012.1:0-3291 GCA_051882095.1 Oscillospiraceae bacterium | reverse complement strand
AGAAAACACCAACAGCATAAGACTGTCATAAAATAAAGACAAGGAGGAGATAGAATGGCAGAAACAAAGACGTCGTTTTTCACCTATAAGGGAGTTCCGCTGGTGAGAAAGGGTAAAGTGATCTACTTTGGAAATATGTACGATGACTATGTAGTAATGATCGAGATACTTGAAACAGAAAAACAAGGGGATCTGGAGGTAGCAAACAAGGTAAGGCTGAGAAAGATGGCGACCGACATAACGCTGCCCCCCAACGAGCAGATCGTCAAGAAGGCGGAAAAGAGCAGTCTTTACGAGGCTCTGGACATGGCTTGCGCATGGCTTAAAATATCCTGAGAAAAATATTGCATAATAAAAGGACGAACTTTTGAGGTTCGTCCTTTTTGTTTGTGGAAGATGATGCAAGATGTTCGGAAATAAGGTGAGATGCCTGCATCGACCCGTTTTTCGTGAGTGTATCAGCCGATTGCAGATGCACGGGCTGTCGGGGACGCCAGCCCCTACACATATTGATTCTTTTCGTTTATTTGTAGGGGACGGCGTCCTCGACGTCCCATATGGGGGAACGCTTTGATTTTCACTATCTCTCAACAAATTAAAAGGACGAACTTTTGAGGTTCGTCCTTTTTGTTATAAAATAAAAAACAGCGCAACTCTGATTATGGAAAACAGCAATAAACAGCCGAAAACGCAGCCGTACATAAGCTGTATCGCCCAATAGATATCCTCGTGGCGACATTCTTTAAGCTGTTCGCCGATGTAACGGTTTCTCATAAGCTCACCGTCGAAGTATTCCTCTTTTGTCAGCTGGATATCAAGCGCTCCCGCAAATGCGCAGCGGCAGGCGGCAAGATTTTTGTCAGACAGCTTTTTGCGGTCACGGCGGCATATCTTTTTGCAGTTCTCATGATCTAGTCTGAGAAACGAAACGTCCAGCTTGGTGAAAAATGCGGCTATCCTTGACGGGATAAACATAAGCACGGTGCGGACGTTTCTCGCAGGTTTGCCGAAATCTATGTATTGCTCGTTCTTCTTGCCGATAAGACTGTTCAGTATCGAAACGCTGCGGTAAAACATTCCGCCGAAGCCGCCCCCAAGGAACATGAAAAACAGCACCGCTGCGCCGTTGTCGGCTGTTGTGTCGGCAGCGCACTCAACGGCTTTTTTTACTATGCCGTCTTTGTCAAGCTCCGAGCAGTCTTCATTTGTCAGCGATGAAAGAATTTTTCTCGCTCTCTCTAAATTCCCCGACCGGACTCCTCTCATTATCTGACTGAGAGCCTGCCTTTTATTTCTTATGGAAAATGCAGCCCAGCAGAAAAAGCAGTCGAGTATCAGTCCCACAACAGGCAAAAGCTTGTATCCCACAATGACAAGAGCAAGCGGAACGCCTGCAAAAACCACCAGCGTGAAAAATACCATAACTCCCCCTGCCATTCTCAAAGCCTCTGAGGATTCTTCATAAAACCTCCGCAGCAGCTTTTCAAGTCCTGCCGCAAAGGAAGAAATAAGTCTTTCGGGATCAAGCCACCCGGGAGGAGTACCAACCATAAGGTTGAGTACAAAACCTGCGCACATCGCCGCAAGAGTATTTATTATCATCAACATTTATCCCTTTCTATCAGTAACAGTATAAAAATAATTATATCATATCAAATGATATCTTTCAAGTAATTAAATGAAATTTTTCGCAAAAATCCGACATTTCCGCCGACTGTGCTTTCGGGATTTTATTGATAAAAGCTGCGGAGCAAAAAGGCTTTTTGTATCAAATCACCAAAGTTTTTTTCACGCTCTTTACAATCCAGCGGCGATGTGATATCATATTATCATAATAAATTATAATAGTAAAGACTGTAAAATGTATCTGAAAGGAAGTTTATTTTATGAAGTTCAAATTTTTATCAGCAATGTGCGCAGTTGTTCTTGCGTCTGCAATGTTCATGACAGGCTGCGGTTCCGAAAGCAGCTCCAAGGACGCCGCTTCGGGAGAGGATAATTCTCTCCAGAACGTTCTTGACAACGGCAAGCTTGTTCTTGGTCTTGATGCAACATTCAAGCCTATGGGCTTCACCGACGAGAACGACAACGTAGTAGGCTTTGATATCGACGTTGCTGAAGAGGTCTGCAAAAGACTGGGCGTTAAGCTTGAGACCTACGGAGTAAACTGGGAAACCAAGGAGATCGACCTTGACGCAGGCACTATCGACTGCATATGGAACGGTCTTTCGGTAAGCGAGGAAAGAAAAGAAAAAATGCTTATGTCCGACCCGTATATGAGAAACGAAATGATTTTTGTTGTTGCTAAGGACAGCGATATCAAATCTCTCGACGACCTCAGCGGAAAGACTATCGCAGTTCAGAACGGTTCAACCGCTCAGGAGATACTCAATGATTCCGACGTAGGCAAGTCGGCAGGAGCGATCAACGAGCTTGCAACAAACGTTGAGGCACTCAACCAGCTGAATATGAATATGTGCGACGCAGTATTCCTTGATTCTGTAGTAGCCGATTATGAGATCAACGCAGGTGCGGAAGTAAAGAAGCTTGACGAAGGTCTCGAGCCTGAGGAGTATGCTATCGGCTTCAAAAAGGGAAATCAGAAGCTTTGTGATAAGGTAGAAGAGATCCTGAAAGAAATGAAAGCCGACGGAACTCTCGGAGAGATATCCACAAAGTGGTTCGGCAGCGATAAGACAATTATCGGCGAATAATAATTAAAAATCCAGCGGCGCAGTACCCTCGTGAGATCAGTTTCACGAAGCGTACTGCGCCGCTTTTGCTATTCAAGCCTGTCCTTCATCATCGCCAGTATTTTTTTCTCACGCCGTGAGACCTGTACCTGAGTCATGTCAAGCAGCTTTGCGGTCTCGGTCTGAGTCTTGTTTTTGAAATACCGCAGAAAGATAAGCTTTCTGTCTCTTGCCTCTAGCTCGGACATTACCTGCCGCAGCGAAAGCCTGACGGTTATCAGAAGATCTGGCGCAGGCGTGGGTATATCTATCTGCCCATGTTCCGATTCGTCCCCCGATTCGGTAAGACTTATGGGCGGAAGAGCTACGTTCAGCGCTTCAACAACAGCCTCGGCGCTTTCGCCCGAAAGAGAGCAAAGCTCGCCTACGGTTGGTTCTCTGCCCTCTTTTGCCGAAAAATTCTCCCGCAGACGGGATATTCTCATAGAAAGCTCTTTTGCGCTGCGGCTGACCTTCACCGTTCCGCCGTCACGGAAAAGACGCTTTATCTCTCCCAGAATAACAGGCACGGCGTAGGTGGAAAATTTCACCCCTCTTT
>JBJERD010000011.1:0-5794 GCA_051882095.1 Oscillospiraceae bacterium | reverse complement strand
ATGACGATACCAGAAACAACATTTATAATTTTATCGACAGTTCAGCCAAGACCGCTATCGCTGTTGACTGTGAAAATTCAAACCCCTTCAAACTGTATAGTGTTCTTAAAGGCTTAAATCAAGAAGAACTTGCCAAGATCGAGAAAATCACGCTCTATGACGATCCGAACACTACCGCTGGCTGGGACTGGCTCTCCAAATTCACGCTGTTACCCGTTGAACATATCGAGATTGACCGTGTGACCGACAGAAAGTCCCTGGTCGATGTGCGAATGACAGCAAGCGTAGTCACGGACTTCTACCGTGACGGGATCACATCGTTTATTATTGTGTCGAGTGATTCCGACTTTTGGGGACTCATTGAGAGCCTGCCGAAAGCTCATTTCCTTGTTATGTACGAATATGAGAAGTGCGGAACGTCAATCAAAAATGCCCTCACACAGCACGGTATCTACTATTGTGCCATTGACGATTTCTGCTCCGCTGCCACCGAGGATATGAAGCGAGCCGTCCTGTTTGCAGAGCTTGAAAAGCATCTCCCCACCCTCTATGGGGAAAACCCTCTGGAACTCACACAGAAGATTTATGAAGCCACAAGAGTTACCGCTACCAAGAAGGAAATGGAGAACTTCTGTAATCGGTACGTCAAGACATTGCGGCTCAAGCTGAACTCCGAGGGAAAGTTTGAGATTGAGATACAGAAATAACGGAAAAAGGACGGTTCTGGTGAGCCGTCCTTTCGTTATGGTTAACTTTGACTCCAGTGGGTTCAAAGTTGAGTTATTATTAGCAGATGGAAGAACAAAAACTATCGTAGAAGCAATCATAAGCAGAATATTCTACTAGTGTTCAAGCTCGCTGCCGTTATCAAGAGTGACCTTTACCGACCATTTAGTACCGTCAAGAATGTCATGATTGATATATTCCTCATTCCAATCGTCTATATGATATTTTGAGAAAACATCACTGATAAAATCATTCCATTCGGCTATCGTCAGTTCTTTTGTGGTGTCTTCAACTTTACCCTCACGAAGCATTGAGGGACTAACCATCAGCACGGCATGATTCCCCTCTTTTTTGACCGTCACATTGCCGTAACCGCCAAAAAAACCACCGCAGAAGAAATGAAACGAAACAGCAGAGAGAATGTGGGCATTATTTCGCATGACCACACCGCTTTCAGTTTGCATTATCTTCTAAGCTGCAACCATACTCCTTGATCGTCTGCTCAGAACCCTTATCGGCTATTGTCTTACCCATTGCTGCTTCAATGACTTTAAGGATAGCTTTAGCCCTTGCTATGAAATAGTGATCAAAGTCATCTGCGATAAGGTAATCGTAGTTGACGAGGTGGGACTCGATTCGGAAACGAAGTTCAACTTCGTCGATCTCCGCTTTTTTCATTATATTTCCGCTGTAAACACTTGGAGCATCACCGCCGATCTGTCTGTTGGACGCAGGAAGCAGCGGAGTTTTGTTGACGATCGAGTTCCATTTAGTCTTGTCAAGCCCCATTTTCTTGCAATATGCTTCAGGGAAAATGTGATGAATATCCGGCGATTCGTCCATACTCTTGACAATATCCATTGTTATGCCCTGCATAAAGTCACGGCATTGTTCTCTATATACGAGCGCCATAATGCCCTTATATGCGGCACTATTTCTTGTTTGAAGTGACAGTAAACGAGTTGCGGAGAAATAAGCGGCGTTGATCGTTCTGTTCTGGCTATCTTTCCCTTGAATCTCTGCCACAACATCTTCAATATCTGTTACATATCTGGTCTCATTCGCACCGCCATACATTTCGCCCATGATACCGCACCAAAACCATTTTGCCAGTATCTTTTGAGTGCTTGGAAGATTGAATGTAGCTGTACCGATCACAGCACAGATCGCTGATAGCGGAATCAGTTGAGTTGTGTAAGGCAGATCACGCTTTCTGAACACATATTGCTGGAACAGGAACTTTCGAGCCATTTTGTAGCCCTCAAGCAAAATATCCCTATTTTTCTTGTAATCTTCAAAATTCAGAGCGAGAACATCTTTCTTCTTACAAGTAGTCATTTTATCTGAAAGATAGGTTGTGTAGAGCGTAATAGCGGTAAGGAATGATGTTTCGTCTACACCTTCCATAACATCTGTATTAAGAGTTTCCCCTTTGCCACGAATCTTGTCTCTGCACTCGATCCAGTCTTTGCGAAGGTCAAAGTCATAGGTCGCAAAGGTAGCTGTCACAAGCTCAAATACCGTCAGCGGTACACCGCCTGTATTTACATTCTCAAAGACCTTGCAAACAGCTTCTCTTGGCGTTTCTTTGCCCAAAGTGATAACAGGCAACTTATAGCCAACGATCGTATCAATGACCTGAGTTCTGAATTGCTTGTATTTCTCCATGAATGCCTTATCGTATTCGTGGTATTCCTTGTAGCCATCTGCCCAATCTTCACGGGCATTGCTGTCAAATATGATGTTTATGGGGAACATTTCGTGTTCAAACTCCAGTTCACGAGTCGACAGATCAAGAACTACATCTCTGTCGAAATTTGTCTTGACCTTTCTATCGCCCGGAACGGCAATAACAGCATCAACACGATCTTCACTTTCGTCTAAGCACTTTTTAATATCTAAGTAGTAGTATCTTTTGATCTCCTTGCCCTTTTCTGTCGTTGTCTCAACAGGTTCTTTGCAGCAAGTCGCACGATACATTGAAGTCAATCTCTGTTGTCCGTCAAGAATAAGGAACTCAGGAGTGACTCCCGTAACTGTTACACCCTCAATAGTGCGATATTTGAAACGCACATTCTCATTCCCATATTCAAGCCGCATGATCGCTCCCATAGGATAGCCCTGAGATAAACTTGCGATAATGCCACGGATTCTGTCATTATCCCATGTCCACCCACGCTGAAACTCAGGTAGTTGTTCTTTACCGCTTGATACCTCACGCATAAGCTCACTCAGCTCTGTATCAAGAGACTTTGGAGCAATGTTGATAGCCATTTTTCATCATTTCCTTTCTATTATTCTTCTGCTGCTTTTTTCAGCGAATTATAGATCTCCTCTGTAAAGATACCGAGCACTTCACGCTTGATCTCCTCGTCATTGAGCAACAGGGAGAAAAAGTCTTGATTCTGCTCCAGTCCTTCGATCAGTGCGTCGTCAATGTCGTCAAAGTAAGAGAACTCAAAGTCTTTGACCGTATTATTCTTTGCACTTGCTTTCAGCTTGTCGGACTTCATCAGAATATCCCTGATCTGAAGCATTGCCTTTACTGCAACATCGCTGTCATAGGATTTGCCTGTCCGTGCATTGATCGCTGCGATGATCTCCGAGAGCCTTTCTTCCTTTGCAGGAGTAAGACCGAATGTTTCAGCAGAGGGTAGCTTCACAACTGGCTTTGCGACAATATCTGATTCTGTATGTTCATCCTGTTTCTTCTGCACGAACTGCGTCGCTCTGATCTTGCCGTCAAGGTTGAAACCCGGTCCGGGGTGCTTGATATTGATGTGGGATAGCAGTAGAATGATGTAGTTATATTTTTTGTGCAGCTCTGTATCCTCAAAGCTGGACACTTGGATCATAAACTCATAAAAACGCACGAAATGACGGAGGTCAACCACGATCTCACGCTGTTTTTCGATACTGTAATGCTCTATCAGTTTTTGCGACTTATCAAGGCAGAAGTTGATCTTTTTCTTGTCGGCAGACTGCACCTTATTCTTGTAAAGTATCTCGTTGACCTTATCTACATCATCGGGATCAATGATCGCATAAGCGTCTATCTGTGCTTCAAGGTCGTAGATCGCAGTCGGAGTAACGGAATTTGAGAGAAGCGTGGTTGTGTAATACGGAGCAAATGCCCCTACAATATCCTCATAGCTGTTGACAAAATCGAGGATAAAGGTCTTTTTCTCAAATGGTGGACAAATTCTGTTCAGACGTGAAAGTGTCTGTACCGCATTGACACCCTTGAGCTTCTTCATGATATACATAGCACAAAGCTTCGGCTGGTCAAAGCCAGTCTGATACTTGTTAGCGACCAAAAGCACCTGATAATCGTCCTTGTCGAACTCTTTGGTGAGCTGATCTTCGGGAATACCGTTGATTCCTGGCTCTGTGTATTCTGTATCATCATCAGGGAGCTTCACCTTGCCGGAGAATGCAACAAGCGCACGAATGCCCTTGTATCCTTTTTTAGAGCAATAATCCTCAAATGCTTGACAGTATTTCACGGCTGCCTGTCTTGATGCTGTGATGACCATTGCTTTTGCTTGTCCGCCAAGCTCCTGCATAACAGTTGTGCGGAAATGCTCTACGATAACCTCAATACGCTGGGCAATGTTCGTTTCGTGCAGCTCAACAAACCGAGCGATCTGCCGTTTCGCACTTGCAGTCTGCATCTTCGGATCTTCTTCTATCTCCTTGTTGATTTGATAGAAGGTCTTGTAGGTGGTGTAATTCTGCAATACATCGAGGATAAAGCCTTCCTCGATAGCCTGCTTCATTGAATATACATGGAACGCTTCACGCTGTCCGTTGGGATTGATCGTGCCGAAAAGCTGTAATGTAGTCGGCTTCGGAGTTGCTGTGAAAGCGAACATCGAAACATTCTGCTGTTTGCCGTTTCTTGCAAGCTCTGCGGCAATCTCGTCCTCCATATCCTGATATAGTTCATCACCCATACCGAGGGACTGTGTGACCGCTGCCATATCCTTGCCTGCCGTAGAAGAATGTGCTTCGTCGATAATGACAGCAAATCGCTTATTCTTCAAGCCCTGAACGCTGTCCACGATATACGGGAACTTCTGGATAGTAGTTGCAATGATCTTCGTATTGCCATTTAGGGCAATAGCAAGATCAGCAGAGTTGCACTTTTCGTCCATAACACGGATAAGCCCCGACTTATGCTCCATACCCATGATCGCTTTTTGGAGCTGCCTGTCAACAACAACTCTGTCGGTCATTATGATAACATTGTCAAAAATGATCTTGTTGTCAGAATCGTGGAGCGTAGCAAGGCGGTATGCAAGCCAAGCAATAGTATTTGTCTTGCCGGAGCCTGCGCTGTGCTGGATAAGGTAGTTGAGAGAGGTGCGATTTTCCTCTACATCGGCAAGGAGCTTGCGGACAGCATCGAGCTGATGATAACGGGGAAATATAATGCTCTCCTTGACTTCGACCTTTCCTGTCTTTTCGTTCTCTTTCTCCGAGGTCTGAATGAAAATGAATTTGGAAATGAGGTCAAGTATCGTGTCTTTGGTGAGAATATCGTCCCACATATAATGAACGGGATAATCGTCCTCACAGGGAGCGTTTCCTGCACCTGCATTGACCCCTTCACCGTTGCCCTGATTGAACGGCAGGAAGAAGGTCTTTTCACCGTCGAGCTTCGTTGTCATATAGACTTCGTGCAAGTCCATAGCGAAATTGACAAGTGTGCCTGCCTTGAATAAGAACAGTCTGGACTTCGGATCACGCTCCATACGGTACTGATAGATCGCATCGTCCGTGGACTGTCCTGCATAGTTGCATTTCAGCTCCATCGAGATAATTGCAAAGCCGTTGAGGAAGATAACGACATCAATTCGCTCTTTGTCATTCGCCCACACTTCTTCCATGACGGTAAAGCGGTTCATTTCGTATTTCCGGATCAGATCTTTATTGAAAGTGGTTGCAGGCTTTGTGAACATCAGCTCCAGATTATGCCCCGACAGCTCAACACCGTGTCGGAGGACTTCAAGCAGGCTGCCCCTTTTCTTCGTACACTCCGCATTGATGAAGGTCACAATGGTAT
>JBJERD010000010.1:0-5830 GCA_051882095.1 Oscillospiraceae bacterium | reverse complement strand
CCGGTGGACTGTTTTGAAAGAGGGGAAGCCCTGCGATAGAGGGCTTCCCCTTAATGTAAGCATGGATAGGTTTTTCGACAGACTGAACGCAGCCCGTTAAAGCTGCGTTGCTATTTCACCGCTGCCATTATAAGCTCGGCAATGTATGCCGCTCCGCTGGCGGAAAGCGCCACAACGATAAGCGACCTGTTGAAAAATGCAAGTATAAACGCCGTTATAAGCCCTGCGCACGCCGATATCATGCTGCCTGTGGAGTAAAGCACCGCAGGAATAGTCATCGCTCCAAGCACCGCATAGGGTACATAGTAGAGAAAGCTTTGTATAAACCTTGACCGTATCTTTTTTCGGAAAACCATTATGGGGGTCATTCGGATAATGTATGTGACACCTGCCATTATGGCTATGTATGTTATAAGCTGAACGTTCATGAGCCGCAGTCCTCCTCTTCCGAGGTTTTAACGGGGAATAATGCAGCTCCCAGTACGGAGGCTATGACCGTGCAGATTATTATTGAAAAGCCCTGAGATACTCCGCTGAAGATCGGTATGTATCTCAGACAGCAGCTTGCGGCTACAGCCGTCGCTACTACCGCCAGTACGCCCACCGCTTTTCTTGCCGCAGGAACAAAAATCGCTATAAACATTCCGTAGATCGCTATCCCGAGAGCAGCTTTCAGCCGTGAGGGCAGTATCTCTCCTGCGCAGCCGCCCAGAAGAGTACCAAGACTCCAGCAGATGAACGGCAGCAGAATAAGCCCGTACATATAGTGCTTTGACACCTTTTCCGTCTTTCCCGAAGCCACCGCAAAGATCTCGTCGGTAACGCCGAAGGATACCGCAAGACGGCTCAGCGCAGTAAAGCTCTTGTCAAGCTTCTGCGAAAGCGAAAGGCTCATAAGCGCATAGCGCAGATTGATGATAAGCTGCGCAAGCGCCATTTCTATGTAAGCTCCGCCGCCGGCTATTACAGCAATTCCTGCCACCTGACCTGCCGAGGTGAGGTTGGTCATGGAAATTATTACGGCAGAAAGCACCGAAAGTCCCGACGATACCGCCATTATCCCGAATCCGAATGAAACGGAAAGATACCCAAGTCCGATAGGTATTCCGTCTTTAAGCCCTTTGATAAAATCCCTGCGGGCGCATGATGATGTCATTAAGTAAGATCCCCATTTCACTTATTTTGGGCTAAGCAAGCTATTTTTTGCCGCCGCCTTCCAGTATGCCTACTATTCCGCACAGAAGTCCGCCCACAACAAACGATATCCAGCTGTATCTCCACAGATCTCCCAGAAATCCCAGCAGCAGAAATACCATTGTCGCAATGATCATGATAATGCTGTAAAGCTTCTGATATGGCGAGTTTTCCATGCGCTCCTTTTCTTCGGGGGAGTTTTCCCGATTGTATTTGTCAATGTCGTATTTTTCCTTCTGAATACCTGCGTAAGTCATCAGAGGTGCGCCGAGGGAAACGGTAAACAGCAGAACAGAATTTTCGGCTGCGGTAAGGAGTCCCGTTTTCGGCACTTCGATAAGCTCGTCCAGACCTATGGTGATTATCAGTCCCAGCAGTATAACGCCTATGCCTACCGCTATCATTACAGGAAATTTCTTTTCAAACGCAGCTGTCTCTTCCGCCTTGTAGATCGGATTTACGGAAGGATTGTTTTTTCTGAAATTGTCGTGATTCATTCCGCTGACCACAAAGATAAGCACAGCCACCAGCACAAAGGTCATAAACGCCATGCCGGTAAGTCCGTCCTTAATGCCCATTCCGTCCATAAAGCCTGCGGCTGAAACACCGAAAAGAACGGTGAACACGCCTGCCGCAATGCTTCTTGCAAAGCTGTTCATGTGCTTGTCGTAGCCTGCGTTGTCGCAGGTCATATCCTGCTCCACGTTTCCTTTGAGTAGCGAGTCCATCGAGCAGGAAAACATATCGCATATCTGCAAAAGCTTTTCCATTTCGGGGAAGCTGCCGTCCGATTCCCATTTTGATACCGACTGGCGTGAAACGTTCAGCGCCTCAGCCAGATCCTCCTGAGTCATGCCCTTTGACTTTCTTAAATACTGTAGATTTTCTCCTAAACTCATAAATATGTTCCTTTCTCCGCCTGATATTCAGACAGAGTATGCGGCGCAGCCATACTCTGCCGCCTGACGGAAAAACCTTTCCGTAAGACAGCTTTATTTTATCATTGCGCCTGCGCAATCTCAACCAAGTATGTGTTGCTTTTGAATATTTTCGTGTAAAGCTGCGGTTGCATTGGCGTATCTGCGTGGTTTGCGCAGCGTCAGCCCTCCAGCTCCTCAACCTGTCTGAGCCACAGCTCTGCACAGGCGTCGGAGGGCATTCTCCAGTCGCCTCTTGGCGAAAGAGTTACCGAACCTATCTTTGCACCGTCGGGCAGACATGAACGCTTGAACTGCTGAGAGAAAAATCTGCGGTAGAAGGTCTTAAGCCATTTGAGAACAGTTTCCTTGCCGTAGTCTTCGCCGAAAGCGTGCCTTGCAAGACGGTAGACCTTTTTAGGCTCAAAGCCCCAGCGTATTCCGTAGTAGAGGAAGAAATCGTGCAGCTCGTAAGGTCCTACAAGGTCCTCAGTTTTCTGAGTCATCTCCGTGCCGCTTTCGTCGGTGGGAAGAAGCTCGGGCGATACGGGCGTGTCAAGAATGTCGTTGAGTACGTCGGCAAGCCTGTCAAAGCCGCAGGTGTCGGCGTAGTATTTTACAATGTGGCGCACCAGCGTTTTGGGTATCGAGGCGTTAACGCCGTACATCGACATATGGTCGCCGTTGTAGGTCGCCCAGCCAAGCGCAAGCTCAGAAAGGTCGCCTGTTCCCACAACAAGTCCGCCCACCTGATTGGCAACGTTCATAAGCACCTTTGTGCGCTCTCTCGCCTGACCGTTTTCAAACACAATGCTGTGGTCGTTTACGTCGTGACCGATATCCTCAAAGTGTTGAAGAACCGACTTTGTGATGTTTATTTCCTTGAAGGTAACTCCCAGCGCCTCGCAGAGTATCTCGGCGTTTGAGCGTGTTCTCTTTGTTGTTCCGAAGCAGGGCATTGTCACCGCAACGATATCCGTGTGAGGTCTTTTCAGCAGATCCATAGCCTCAACGCAGACAAGCAGCGCAAGAGTGGAGTCAAGTCCTCCCGAAATGCCTATAACAACGCTTTTGGCGTGGGTGTGCTCGATACGCTTTTTAAGTCCCTGCGACTGCATTTGCAGGATAAGATGACAGCGCTCGTTTCGCTCGGCTTGGTTTGAGGGAATAAAGGGCGTTTTGGAAAAATGTCTTGTAAGCTTTGTTTCTTCGTCTCCGATACAAACATTCAGCCGATAGGTGGGGATGTTTGTTTTCCCGTTCTGAACGTCATAATCAAAATACGGTGTGTTTTCGGGATAAGTGGATATCTTACGCCTTTCAAACGCAAGCTTTTTTACATCTATTTCGGAAACGGTCATTTCGTTTTCAAACAGTCTGCTTTCGGCTAAGACAGCACCGTTTTCCGCAATGATATTGTGTCCCGAGAAAACCATATCCTGCGTGGATTCGCCGTCTCCTGCGGAACAGTAAATATATCCTGCCACAAGTCTTGCGGACTGATTTGAAACAAGCTGACGTCTGTACTGCTCCTTGCCGATAGTTTCGTTGCTGGCAGACAGATTGCAGATAATATCGGCTCCTGCTTTGGCAAGATAGTTTGAAACGGGGTCTGCCACCCACAGGTCCTCGCATATCTCAAAGCCGATCTTCAGCTCGGTATGATCCTTAAAGCTGACAAGACCCTGTCCCAGTTCGGCTGAGTGATACCCTCCGTCGTTATAAAAACCGCTCAGGTCAATAAGCTCAAAGCCGCCCTTGTAAGGAGCGAAATGTCTTGCTTCATAAAATTCGTTGTAATTGGGCAGATGAGTTTTTGGAACGAACAGCATAACATCTCCGTCCGACAGCACCGCAGCGCAGTTGTAAAGCTTGCCCATGGCTTTGATGGGGCAGCCCACCGCCGCAAGCATATCCATGTCCTTGGTGTATTTGGCTATTTCCACAACTCCCTGCATTGCCTTGTCAAGCAGAGCGTCCTGATAAAACAGATCCTGACAGGTGTAGCCCGTCACGCAAAGCTCGGGGAAAACGGCGATCTTTACGCCCTTTTCTTTGCATAACTTTATCTGCTCTGTTATCTGTGAAACGTTGTAGTCAACGTCTGCAACTCTTATCCTGGGAGTGCAGGCTGCGACCTTTATAAAACCGTCCTTCATGAATAAAACGTCCTTTCAGGCATAATAATATACTACGGCTGACTATCGCCGGTCGATCCGTGCGCTGTTGCCCTGATTATATTATACCACATAAACGGCAATAATGCAATAAATCGGGGGCGGTTTATGTAGTTTATTGTAACCGTTTTTTAATTGACTTGCTTGGGAGAAAATTGTATAATAAAAATATATAAACCGAAAAATGTCTTAATGTGTTGAACAAGCATAGCTGAAAGGAGCGTTACAGTCAATGGACAATAAAAATAAAACAGCCGGGTCTTCCACGCTGCCTCAGATCGTTAAAGGATTGATCGCAGTAATGCTGACTATTCTTATGGTAGCGATAATCACAATGCTGTTTGCAAAGAGTCTGTTTTATACCGACGCTTCCGCTTCAAGCAAGAAAACGGGCAGGCTTACCGCAGCTTCATATGTTTCGGTGTCGAAAACGCAGACTGAACCGGTGACCGAGACTAAAAAGAAGACCACAACTACGAAGAATGAGGAAGACCCATATCAGACGGGCGACACTCCTCAGAATCTGGGCGACGCTACGTCCATGACGGTAGTGAGCGCAGTTTATCTTCACCCCGAGCCCACCTCCAAGTCGGAAAATCTTCTTGTAATTCCGCAGGGAGCTACCGTTAAGGTCTACAGAAACGAAAACGGCTGGCTTTATCTCGAATACAACGGACAGATGGGATACGCTTACGAGTCCTTCTTCAGCAATGTGGGATAATAATATGATAAACAACGGACGGCTTCTGACCTTGATCGGGTCTGAGCCGTCTTTTTTGTATGTGGGCTGTTGTTTTTCGGGGCGGCGTGTGGTATAATGGGATCATCGGGCAGGGAATAAGCCTGATAGATCAAGATCTGCGGAGGCTGTATGAGACTTTTATTTGAAATAGACAAAAAGAATTATGAGCAATGCACCCATACATTTACTCGAAATTCCGCCAGAAGCATTATCATAAAAGATAAAAAGATCGCTATGATACACAGCTTAAAATATGATTATTATAAATTCCCCGGCGGAGGTATCGAAGATGGCGAAGACCCTGTTGCCGCCATGATAAGAGAGACCCGTGAGGAATCGGGACATATCGTAGATGCCGAAACGGTAAAAGAATATGGATATGTTCACCGTATTCAAAAGAGCGATAAAGACCCCACGGAGTGTTTTGTTCAGGACAATTTTTATTATCTTTGCCGTGTTTTTAATGAAACGGTCTCGCAGGATCTGGACGATTATGAAGCCGAAGAGCTCTTTACTCCGGAATACATTGACCCCATGCTTGCCATAAGCAAGAACAGAAGCGAAAACCATAGCCCTGATGACAGGATAATGCTTGAAAGAGAAGCAAGAGTCCTTGAAATGCTTTTGTCCGAGGGGTACTTTGGCTGACAGACTCACGACCCGAAAAAATATTTTCGGGTCGTCAGCTTGTCGAAAAAGTATCATAAATTAAAGCGCAGGCTCAAGCCCGGCGCTAGAGGGCTTGCGAGGGGAAAAGTCTTGCTCGAAAAACTCGCAAGACTTCGGGGGCGAGTAGCCCC
>JBJERD010000009.1:0-5913 GCA_051882095.1 Oscillospiraceae bacterium | reverse complement strand
AAGCTCGGTTTTGGTTGCAAAGCCGAAAAGCTCAACTGCATCCTCTCTTACGCTAAGGTGAGTGAGCAGAGTAACTCTATCTTCTCCTGCTATTTTCTGAAGCGTTGAAAGTGTGGTCTTGCAGGCATAGCCTACTCCTGCACATTCAACTACCGCAAGGTCGGCTTCCGTGTGTATAAGTTTTCCCGAAACTGAATATATCATGACTATTCAAGCGGCTTGACTGCTGCCGCCGTTCCTCCTTTTTCAGATGTCGTTTTTCTTTTCAAGCTTTCGCCTGCCAAGTGAAAGTCCGTGAGTTATCGCTATCGCTACTGCGTCGGCTGTGTCGTCGGGCTTGATTATCTTTTTCAGCCGAAGCATATTCTTCGTCATTTCCTGCACCTGATTTTTTTCCGCCCTTCCGTATCCGACTATGGAGGATTTTACCTGAAGCGGAGTGTATTCGTATATCGGTATCCCACGCTGTATGGCAGGAAGCAGAGTAACTCCTCTTGCCTGCGCAACGTCAATGGCGGTCTTTTCGTTGGAGTTGAAAAACAGCTTTTCTATCCCCATCTCGTCGGGATGATAGGTCTCGATTATCTCGGTCATGTCGTCGTAGATGACTTTCAGCCGCTTGTGAAAAGGCATATCCGCACCTGTTGTTATTGCGCCGAAGCCCACAGCCGTAAAGCTGCCGTGGTCAAAATCCAGCACCCCGTAGCCTACTATCGCATAGCCGGGATCTATTCCAAGAATACGCACAACATCACCGCCCGAAAAAACAGGGCAACACCGCACAACTACCGACCGGCGTCTTTGCCGTACGTCTGTACGGTGTTGCCCAAAATAAATCATTATTATTATAGCATACTATAACAAAAAAAGCAACGCCGCAAGGCATAAAAAAACCCCGCCCGCAGGCGAGGTGAATTTTTCGTATTATCAGCCGCTCAGTTCAACCGATGTGATGTCGGGAACATAAACACGCTTTATGTCAGCTCCCAGCGCACGGAGCTTTTCGTCTATACATTCATATCCTCTCTCAATGAAATGGATATTCTCAACTTCTGTAACGCCCTTCGCAGCAAGTCCTGCTATTATCATAGCTGCGCCTGCTCTAAGGTCTGTGGCGACTACAGGTGCGCCTTTAAGCTCTCCTGTGCCCTGAATTACTGCAACAGTTCCGTCAACCGAAATGTCCGCACCCATTCTTCTCAGCTCGGAAACATATCTGAATCGGTTGTCGAAAATATCATCGGTAACAATGCTCGTTCCCTCTGCAAGAGTAAGCAGCGTCGAGAACTGAGGCTGCATATCGGTAGGGAAGCCGGGGTGAGGCATTGTTTTCAGCGAGGTCTTCATAAGAGGTCCGTCAACGTATACTCTTACGCTTTCGTCGTTTTCAATTACCGTAACGCCTACCTTGCGCAGCTTTGCGGTAATGGATTCAAGATGCTTTGGAATTACGTTTTTAATGAGCACGTCGCCCTTTGTGGCAGCAGCAGCTACCATGTAAGTTCCTGCTTCTATCTGGTCAGGAATTATTCCGTAGGTGATACCCTTGAGATATTCAACACCTCTTACCTTGATAACGTCTGTACCTGCGCCTCTGATATCCGCTCCCATGGAGTTGAGGAAATTGGCAAGGTCAACAATGTGAGGCTCTTTAGCTGCGTTTTCGATTATGGTAAGACCCTTGGCTTTTACAGACGCCATAATGGCATTAATTGTACCGCCTACGGTGTTGAAGTCAAAATATATCTGCGAGCCGATAAGGCTGTCGGCGGTGCAGTGAACCTGTCCGTTTTCGATATCGTCCACAGCGCCAAGACATCTGAACGCTTTCAGGTGCTGGTCGATAGGTCTGTCGCCAAGGTCGCAGCCGCCCGGCATTGCAACATAAGCCTCGTGAAATCTTCCCAGCAGAGTGCCGAGAAAATATGTTGAAGCTCTCATGGAACGTGCAAGGTCGTAAGGCACCTTAGGCTCTTTTATCCCTCTTGTATCAAAAGAAACTGTGTTTTTGTTGATTATTTTAATATCCGCACCCATAGATTTAAGTATCTTCATGCAGATGGTGATATCGCTTATCTCAGGAACGTTCTCAAGAACGCACGGCTCGTCGCAGAGTATAGTTGCGGCAACTATGGCAACCGCTGCATTTTTTGCTCCGCTTATTACAACCTCTCCGTGAAGAGGAACGCCTCCGTTTATTACAAACTTCTCCAAAGCTGTACACACTCCTTAGTTTTACAAACGTTTTCATTTAAACGCTTGTATATTATAGCACAGAGATCAGGAAAAATAAAGAAGTCGGGCAGAAGTTCTGCTATTTGATAAAAACTATTAAACAACCCACAATAAAATTAGTGAAAAATATTAATAAATATTCTGTGCTTTGTAAATTATAGGGAACGGTCAAAGACCGATAAAAATCAAAATTAATACGTTATTAGTGTACCACAATTGCTGAAAAAAATCAATAGTAATTGGAATAAAAAACGCAAAAATCGAGAATTTTCTCTGAATTTTTTACTAAATGTAATCGTTCAGTAATATTACTTGGGCGGTTTATTGGACAGTTGTAATCGCAGAGTAACTATTTTAAACGTTTTGTAATTTGTGCTGTACAAAAAAATTCTCACTTGACCTGAGAGCGGCTGTGTGCTATACTTTTTAGTATGAAAGGAAAGTGCATAAAATGGGCAGAAAAAATGTGTGGTGGGTAATTATTTTCACAGTTGTGATTCTGGTGTGTGCTTTGTATATTCTTTTATTTTCCAAAAAAGATAATACGAAATCCGCCGACATTTATGTGGGCGACGAGCTTGTAAGGCATATTGAGGATATCTCTTCCGACGAATTGCAGTGGTTTACGGTGGAAACGGAGAATGGATACAACAAGATATGCTGGCAGAACAACGAGATATGGGTGGAGGAGTCGGACTGCAAAAATCAGGTCTGCGTAAATACTGGCAAGCTCAGCTCGGAAAACGCCTCGATAATATGCGCTCCCCACAAGGTTGTAGTAACGGTCAGCTCTAAGCAATAAACAGGACGGAGGTAAACGGCGATGAAGACAAAAGCAAACCGCATCACGCTGACGGGAATACTGTCTGCGCTGGCGCTTGCCGTGTTTGTGATAGAAGCGCAGCTGCCTCCAATAATGATACCCGGCGTAAAGCTGGGGCTTTCAAACGCCGTTACGCTTTTGGCCATGACCTTTGTTTCCATACCCTGTGCGGCGGCGGTCATGGTCATAAGAATTACTCTTGGGGCTGTGTTCTGCGGAACTGCTATGTCATTTTCTTTTTCTCTATCGGGGGGAGTTCTTGCTTTTGCCGCAATGGCTTTTCTTTCGGTGAGAACAGATAAAAAACAGCTGTGGGTAGTATCGGTTTTCGGAGCGGTTTTTCACAGCGTAGGACAGATAGCGGCGGCTTATGTTTTTATCGGAAACAAGGCTGTCATATCCTTGCTGCCCATACTTATTATATGCTCGGTCATTTCGGGAGCGCTGACAGGACTGATAGTTCAGCGGTTATGGTTCTCTCCGCTTAGAAGATTTGCTCATGGCGGCGGAGCGGAAAAATCCGATAAGGACAAGCATTAGTCTTTTTTCTTGACAAAAATGCCGATAGGGGTTATAATAGCTAGGAATGAGCAATATAATGTAGGAGGACAGTTCTGATGCTTGAATTAAAGGATATATGCTGGAGTCTTTCGGGGGGAGAGCAGATACTCAAAGATGTCAGCCTTGAAATACCGTCGGGAAAGCTTACTGTCATAACAGGTCCCAACGGCGGAGGAAAAACCTCGCTTGCAAAGCTTATCGCAGGTCTTGAAGCTCCCGATTCGGGAAAGATATTTCTTGACGGCGAGGACATTACCGACTGGGATATGACAAAGCGTTCACTGAGCGGCATCGGTTTTGCTTTTCAGCAGCCTGTGAGATTTAAAGGACTTACCGTGAGAGATCTGCTGGAGCTTGCGGCACAGAGAGATTTAAGCGAGAGCGAGCTGTGCGAGGTGCTTGGCAAGGTGGGTCTTTGCGCTCACGAGTATATAGACAGAGTTGTTGATGCAAGTCTGTCGGGCGGCGAGGCTAAGCGTATCGAGATAGCTACTGTGCTGGCTAGAAAGGACGCCAAGGTGCTTGTGTTTGACGAGCCTGAAGCGGGCATTGACCTGTGGAGCTTCACAAGTCTTATCGACGCTTTTGAAAAGCTTAAAAAGACCGAAAACAAATCGCTGCTTATTATTTCTCATCAGGAGCGTATTCTGGAGATATCCGATTACATTGCTGTTATTGCCGACGGCAGCGTGAGAACGGTGGGCGAAAGAGAGCAGATTCTTCCACAGCTTTTTTCGGAAGAAAAATCGGTTCGCTGTCCTCTTGGAAAAGAAGCTGAGGAGGGTTATGTAAATGGATAAGACAACAGAGCAGCTTCTCGGCATCGTGTCCGACTGGAGCGGAAAATTTCAGGGCGCATACAACATTCGTGAAAACGGCTCCTGCGCAGGAAGACAGTCTTCGGAGAATATTCTGATAGAGTCAAAGACGGACGGTCCGGGACTTGTTATTCACATCAAGCCCGAAACAAAGGGAGAGACCGTTTATATCCCTGCCTGTGTTACTCACGGCGATGTTGACGACCTTGTTTACAATGATTTTTATGTGGGAGAGGGCGCAGACGTTATCATCGTTGCAGGCTGCGGAGTTCATACCGACGACGGTCACGACGCTCGTCATAACGGTATCCACAGATTTTTCCTCGGCAAAAATTCCAGAGTGCTTTACAAGGAAAAGCATATCGGCACGGGAAAGGGAAGCGGCGCAAAGAAGATAGACCCCGTTACCGACGTTGTTCAGGGTGAAGGCTCATATCTTGAAATGGACACTATTCAGCTGGGCGGAGTTGACAGCACTCTGCGAAACACTACCGCTAAGCTGGCGGCAGGCGCAAAGCTTGTGATAAAGGAGCGTATCCTCACCGACGGAGACGAAACGGCAAAGACGGATTTTCATGTTACTTTAGAGGGTGACGATTCGGGAGTTGATATTGTTTCACGTTCTGTGGCAAGGGGAAATTCCTATCAGGAATATCACTCAAAGATAAGCGGAAACTGCCGCTGCACGGGACATTCGGAGTGTGACGCCATACTTGCCGACAACGGAAGAGTAAACGCTGCTCCCGAGCTTTTTGCAGGAAACATAGACGCATCGCTTATTCACGAAGCGGCAATAGGAAAGATCGCAGGAGAGCAGATAATCAAGCTGCGCACGTTGGGACTTACCGAGCAGCAGGCTGAGGAGAAGATCATTGAGGGATTTCTCAGAGGATAAATTTTTTAAGAATAATTCTGAAAAAAATAAGGCGCAGACTTTTTCGTCTGCGCCTTATTCATGCTTAGAGTAAGGGGACGCCCTCTATCGCAGGGCGTCCCCTCTTTCAAAACAGTCCACCGGACTGTTTCGAAATTCACCCCTTGCGGAGCTCCCTACGGGTAGGGGATTTCGCTCACTGCGGTGAGCGACAAGGGGGCTCCTCGCCCCCGAAGTCTTGCGAGTTTTTCGAGCAAGACTTTTCCCCTCGCAAGCCCTCTAGCGCCGGGCTTGAGCCTGCGCTTTAATTTTCCCTCTTTTTTTACAAGACAAAGGCGCAGACTTTTTCGTCTGCGCCTTTTATATGCTTAATCTGCAAAAAGTGCTGTTGAAAGATATCTTTCTCCCGTGTCGGGCAGGAGAGCTACGATGACCTTTCCTTTGTTTTCGGGGCGTTTTGCCAGCTGTGAAGCTGCGTAAAGTGCAGCTCCCGATGAGATTCCCACAAGAATACCCTCTGTTTTTGCCATCAGATTGCCTGTTGCAAAAGCGTCTTCGTTGGAAACGGGGAGTACCTCGTCGTAAATGTCGGTATCGAGAAC
>JBJERD010000008.1:0-5945 GCA_051882095.1 Oscillospiraceae bacterium | reverse complement strand
GTGAATTTCAAAACAGTCCGGTGGACTGTTTTGAAAGAGGGGAAGCCCTGCGATATAGGGCTTCCCCTTAGTATATGCATAAATAAGCTTTACGACAAAAAACGGACGAAAGCGATGCTCTTGTGGAGCGCAGCTTTCGTCCGCTGTGTTTTTATTCGGTTGAAATTATTCGGCGGCTGATGAGATATCATCGGTGTCGGCGTATTGCTCGGGGTCGGTAACTTCCATGTCGGTGGTTATGGTGCCTGCACGGTACTGGACGTTGAAAAGCTTCCATTTTCCCGACACCTTGCCTACATAGCAGTCGTATTGGAACACCTCGGTGGCTTTGGAGCCTGAGTAGGTGACCTCGCATATTACCACATAAGCCTCGCTGATGCTTGGCTTTGAGCCGTACTGAGCTTCGTAGTCGGTAAGGTCTATTTCGGACTTTTCAAGCTTTTCTTCCTTGCCGCAGCTTACCGTTATCTTCATGTCAGAGCCGTATCTTTCGGTGAAGTCGGAGAGATAGACCTCCATGAACTTGTCCTTTTCGTAGCCCAGCGACTTGCGGTCGGACTCGTGGAGATTTTTTATCTCTTTGGGGAAGCAGCTTACAAAATCATCGTAGTTTCGCTCGTTGAGCGAATCGAAATAACGGTTTATAACGTCGGTCTTATCGGTGGAGAAGAGCAGTCCGTTTTTTATCAGCACGGCGAAAACTATTCCCACCACAACTACTGCCGTGACTATCAGAAGATTGCGCCTTGCGTGGGGGTCTTCACGCTTGCCGAGGGCAGCCTCACGCTCCTTGCGCTTGCGGTCGTAAAGCTCTTTTTTCTCTTGATCGGTCATAAAGCGCTCGGGCTTTTTTGCTTGCTTTTTCAGCTTTTCAAGACTTTTTGACTGCACGTCGGGCTTGCCGTAGCCGCATTTGTCGCAGTAGTCGCCTTTATAATAGCTTCCGCAGGATCTGCATATTTTTGACATTTTATGATACCTCGCAGTTTCGGGTCAATGGTCGGTTTTTTGATACATTTTATATTGTACTTCAAAAATCTTTTTTTGTCAATCGTTTTCGACGGCGTGCGCTGTGATTGAAACGGATTACAAAAAAACAAAACGTGAATTTTTTCATTTACCCCTTGAAAAATGCCAAATGCATGGTATAATATATATAAATGAAACACCGCAGCCGCTGATCAGCGGAGCGGACTATTCGGGGATATTTGGATATTTGAATGTAATTAAAACTATGAGGTGATCTTATGACAGAAATGGAACTTTACAAGCTTTGGTGTGAAAATGCGGTTGACGATCCCGACCTTCAGACAGAGCTTAGATCCATCGCAGGCGACGAGGAGGCTATCAAGGACCGTTTTTACCGTGATCTTGAATTCGGTACAGGCGGACTGAGAGGAGTTATCGGCGCAGGCGCTTACAGACTTAACATCTACACAATAAGACGTGCTACACAGGGTCTTGCCGATTATGTGAACGGCGCTTTTGAAAACGGCTCGGTGGCTATCGCTTACGACAGCCGTATCAAGTCGGACGTTTTCGCTAAAGAGGCTGCCGCTGTTCTGGCTGCAAACGGAATCAAGGTACATATCTATTCCGAGCTTATGCCTACTCCTATGCTTTCATGGGCTGTAAGATATCTGGGCTGCAGCGCTGGTATCGTTGTTACAGCTTCGCATAACCCTGCAAAATACAACGGATACAAGGTTTACGGCGAGGATGGATGTCAGATAACTCTCGACGTTGCAAATGTTGTTATCGGAAAGATAAACGATGTTCCCATGTTCGGCGGAGCAAAGGTGATGTCCTTTGACGAGGGCGTTAAGTCGGGAATGATAGACCTTATCGGTCAGGACGTTATTGACGCTTATCTTGAAAAGGTAAGCGAGCAGGGCGTTCACACAGACCTTGTTGCCGACAGCGGACTTAAAGTTGTTTACACTCCTCTTAACGGAACGGGCAACAAGCCGGTAAGAGCTATTCTGAAAAAGATAGGCATCAGCGAGGTAACGGTAGTTCCCGAGCAGGAAAATCCCGACGGAAACTTCCCAACCTGTCCTTTCCCAAATCCTGAGATAAAGGAAGCGCTGGCTAAGGGACTGGAGCTTTGCAAGACTGTCAAGCCCGACCTGCTGCTTGCAACAGACCCCGACTGCGACCGTGTGGGTATTGCAGTTCCTGACCCCGACGGCAATTACGTTCTTTTCAGCGGAAACGAAGTGGGCGCAATGCTGCTTGAATACATTTGTCAGGAAAGAACTGCGCTGGGCACTATGCCTGAAAATCCTGTTGCGGTAAAGACTATCGTTACTACCGACATCTGCAAGAAGATAGCTGCCGAGTACGGCGTTGAGCTGAGAGAAGTTCTCACAGGCTTCAAGTTTATCGGAGAGCAGATAGGTTTCTTGGAGAAGGACGGCGAGGACAAGAGATACATCTTCGGCTTTGAGGAGAGCTACGGATATCTGGCTGGCTCTTATGTAAGAGACAAGGACGCTGTAGTAGGCTCAATGCTTATCTGCGAGATGGCTGCGTTCTACAGAACAAAGGGCGTTTCGCTGCTTCAGGCAAGAGAGGCTATGTATAAGAAATACGGCAATTACGTTCACACTCAGAAGTCCTTCCAGTGCGAGGGCGCAAGCGGTATGGAGCGCATGAAGGAGATAATGACAGGTCTGCGCACGGACGCTCCAAAGGTGATAGGCGGACTTAAAGTCGTTTCGGTCGCCGACTATGTTGCTTCCGAGGAAACTGATATCGCTACAGGCGAGAAGACTGTTCTTACTCTGCCTAAGTCGGACGTTCTGGCGTTCAAGCTTGAGCAGGGCGCAAGCGTTATTATCAGACCTTCCGGCACAGAGCCTAAGATAAAGGCTTACTACACCACTATCGGCGAGACGAGAGATGAAGCGGCTAAGCTGGAAGAGGTCATCTCGGAGGATTTCAAGAAGATACTTGGTTTTTAAAAATTAATTTGTATAAAAATATTAAACCGATAATTTTTAAGCAGACGGTTCCGTTTTGGGCTGTCTGCTTAATTTTTGGGCTTGTTTTTGTGCAAATTACTATAATTAGTGGTTTGATTGTGCGAAACTATTGATTTTTGAAATAAATTATTGTATAATAATTTTAAATTAATATAGGAGGAATTTCAATGAAATCTTTTTTTAAAAAGCTAACGTCTGCTGTTCTTGCTGCTCTAACGGCTGTAACGGCACTTACCGCAACGGCTTTTACCGCAAGCGCAGCAACAAATACGTCAAAGTATGATGACGCTGCCGAGATAACAGCTGCTATGGGCGCAGGATGGAATCTGGGAAATCAGCTTGAAGCCATTTCTATCAGCGGTTCGACCACAACTCCCAGCGAAACGGCATGGGGAAATCCGGTCATCACCGAAGATACCTTTAAAATGATAAAGGCGGCAGGCTTCAAATCGGTAAGGATCCCTGTTTCTTATTTCAGCAAGATAGGAAGCAAGGCTTCGGGCTACAAGATCGACGCCGCATGGCTCAACAGAGTGCAGGAGGTAGTTGATTACGCTATCGCTCAGGATCTGTATGTTATCATCAATATGCACGGCGACGGTTATTATTCTATCGCAAACAGCTGGCTGCTGTGCTGTGAGGATGCAGCCGCTCAGGTTGAGATAAAGGCTAAGTACAAGGCTTGCTGGAAGCAGATCGCTGAAAAGTTCAAGAATTATGACGATCACCTTATTTTCGAGTCGATGAACGAGGAGTTTGACGGCAAGACCTTCAACAGCAACTTGCAGAAGGCTCATAAGGAAGCTTATGACAACATCAACGCTTATAATCAGCTTTTCGTTGACACCGTAAGAGCTACCGGCTCAAAGAACACCAGCAGATGGCTGCTTGTTCCCGGCTGGAACACCGACATCGACGCTACAGTAAATCAGCACGGACTGCTTACAAAGTTCGGTTTTGAGCTGCCCAAGGATACAAAGTGTACGGCTTCTTCAAACAGACTTATGGTCTCGGTTCATTTCTATGCGCCTTACGGCTTCTGCCTTGAAGAAAAATCTACTGTTACACAGTGGGGTGCAAACGGCGAATCGGGCAAGAAGGATTCCTACGGTCAGGAAGACGCTGTTGAAACACAGTTCAAAAAGCTTTATGACAAGTTCACAAGCCAGGGTATTCCTGTAATAATCGGAGAAATGGGCGCTGTTGACAAGTCAATGTTCGACAGCAAGAACACAGCCTGCCGTGAGGATTGGTATGAGTACACCGTTTCAACGGCTGTCAAGTACGGCTGTATTCCTGTTATCTGGGATAACGGCTGGAACGGTAAATACGGTTTTGGTCTTTTCAACAGATCGACTTACAAGGTAACTCAGCAGAGTCTTATTGACGCAATAAACAGCGGTGTAAAGAACAGCAAGTTTATCGGATATCATGTTCACAGCTACACAAAGACTGTAGTTAAGCCTACATACGAGGCTCAGGGCTACACCCTTTACAAATGCTCATGCGGCGACAGCTACAAGAGCAATTACAAAGCTAAGCTGACTGTTCCCGCACTTACTGCAAAGTCCTCGTACACCTGCACGACCACTGCTGTACGCATCAACTGGAACAAGGTAAGCAGCGCAACGGGCTACAAGGTATTCAGATATGACCCGTCAACAAAGAAGTGGGTAGCGCTCAAAGCTATTTACGACAACACAGTACTTACCTACAAGGATTCGGGCTTGAAGCCGGGCACTGTTTACAAGTACAGAGTAAAGGCGTTTGTAAAATCAAACGGCAAGTTCTACTTCGGACAGTCGTGCAGCACTATCACAACTGCCACAAGACCGTCAACTTTGAAGATAACAAAAGTTAACAGAACATCTTCGGCAGTAAGACTTTACTGGAACAAGGTAAACTGCACAGGCTACAAGCTGCAGAGATATGACGCTGCTTCGAAGACATGGAAGACTGTAAAGTACATTCCTGCTTCGACCACCAATTACAGAATATCAAATCTGAAAAGGAACACTACATATAAATTCAGGATACTTGCTTACAGAAACGACGGAAGCAAGAACGTTCCGGGCGCATGGACATATAAGAATGTGACCACATTAAAATAGTATAAAGAAGGTCGGAGTTTTGGCTCCGACCTTTCTTGGTTTTTGGGGGAAAATAGTTGATTTTGTCTGATTTTAATTCGTTAAATTTGTGACATAATACAATTGATTAATGTTTTAATCTATGATATAATGTATATAATAAAAAAATATAACTTATAGGAAGTGTCATGGATGTCTAATGCAATTTACTGTCAGATGGAAAATGAACTTGACAGTTATATTGGTTACATGAAAAATGATTACAAGCTGGTAGGAGCCAACATAGAAAAACCTATAACCGATATTTTGTGCAGCGGCGGCGTGGATATGGTGCTGTATTCGTTCAGGGCGCTTAATTATCGCCTGAAAAATAAAATACCCGTAAAGTTCAACGTTCCGGCGATAGCTGTGGTTTCGGAGGAGGATCTGCTGGGGGAAGAGGACCCCATAGGTATTCTTATGCTTTACGGCATAGCTGAGATAATATGCGAGCCTGTGTCGGAGAAGATATTTCTCACCAGAATAAAGGCGGCGGTGAAGAGAACTGCCGCTGTTAATATGTCAAGGCTCTCTTACTCCCACAAGCTTTATGAGACGGAGAGATTTCTTACTCAGACGGAATATTATCTTAAAAAATACACCGAAACCAGATTTGAAATGATATGCGTGGATATCGAGCGTGTAAAGATACTCAATGAGATGTACGGCTTTGAAAAGGTGGATAAGCTTATTGATTTTCTGGACGCACGGCTGACGGGGTACATAAACAAATTCAACGGCATAGTGGGCAGAAACGACGGAGATATTCTTATCCTGCTGCCGTCGAGGGAACACAAGGCTGCTTCAAGGCTGCCGTCGGCGATCGATT
>JBJERD010000007.1:0-5956 GCA_051882095.1 Oscillospiraceae bacterium | reverse complement strand
GAACGGTGATAATCGTCACCCACGACCCCAAGATAGCAGAGCAGTGCGACAGGGTCATTGAGATCTCGGACGGAAGGATAGTTGATTGACGGTTCACAAAGGCGCTCCTGAAAATTTACCGACAAAAAAATATGCCCGGTTTTGTGCCGGGCTTATTTCTTATCTTTGTGATTTGTTTGCGTTATTGAATTAATAACGCTTTTTCTTTTTGGAGTTAAGGGCAGCCGTCAATACTGTTGCAGTAGCCATAAGTATTCCACCAACGAACAGGTTGTCGTTGCTGCCTGTGTCAGGAACGTCCGACTTGTCAGTTGTGTCGGAAGTATCAGAATCATCAGGTGTTTCAGGAACGTCCGAATCATCGGGTGTTTCGGGAACGTTTGAATCGTCGGGTGTTTCGGGAACGTCCGAATCGTCTGGTGTTTTGGGATCGTCAGGCTCTGACTGATCATCAGGAGTTGTTACGTCGCTCTTAGCAGCAACGGCATAGTTTGAAAAGCTTGAAGTAGCAAATGTTATTGTGTTTGCTTCATCATCGAATTCAACAGGAAGTACTTCATAGCTTCCGTCGTGCTTTTCGTGGATAATTACGAATTCGCTTCCGTCTACGCCCTCGTCAAGAGTGAGAGTGATCGTAGCTTCATTCTGAAGCTCGGAAAGCTCATTTTTCCAAGCGTCGTCGGCGTTGTCTGTGCCCTTGTAAATAACCTGATCGAGATTGATGTCAAGATATGCCGAAACCTCGTAGCCCTCAGCTGCGGTTTCAAAGCTTTCAACCTGTTCATCGGAAAGTGCGTCGGCGTCGTCAACAGAAAGAACTACCGTGCCTGTGTTAATTTCATCTGCGCCGATCTCAATGCTTCCGCCTGTTACTGCCTCAGCGGTTGCGGCAACCTTGTCGTCTACAGGAGTAAAATGAGCGCCCAGATGAGCGTTTCCGCTTCTAATCTCAAATGTAAAGGTTGACTGCTCGTCGCCTGTTCCGAAAGAACCGCCGTTTATGCCGAAGCCGGTCAGCTGATAGCCGTATTCGGGAACAAGCTTTACGGTCACAACAGAACCTACGGGAAGAACTGCGCTTCCGCCGTTTTCATTTTGCCCCCAATCAAAGGCTGTTCCGGGATTGTTAAGATCTTCGGGCAAATATGTTTCACCGTCGTATTCCATTTTGATAAGCTCCAGACGACCGTGGTCAATGTAATCGTCGCCTTGATTTTTGTCAGTATATGTCCAGAGGAAGTTACCTACCATCATATAATCTGCATCGCTGTCGTCAAGGAACTTCTGTGCAGCTTCAATAACATATCCGTTTTCGCTGTAAGGAACTGTGAGCTTGAACTCGTTGATCTGACCTTTGTTGGCTTCAAGAAGAGCTCTTCTTCCCTCAGGCGTGTCGGGAGTAGGAAGCTGATCGTAATATTCAGTGCCGTTGATCTTGAAGCTTGTGTATCTGGCATTGATGAAGCTTGTAATATAGAAATCAACGTTTCCGTTTCCGCCGTAGGTGTAATCAACAGCCTGATTTTCACCGCTGACGCTGTTTATCATATTTGAGTCGTTGATGTAGAAGTCCGCTTCGCCTGTGATAGTCAGGTCTGAATGAACTCTTTCACCCTCGTAACCGCCGTGAGGAGCCTCAGGCTCGGGTCCCGGTTCGTCGGAACCGTTATTGTCTGAGAAAAGCTCAAAGTTCATAACAGAGCCGTAATCATTTGAAATCTCGCTGAAGTCTAAGAGTACTTCATTGCTCCATTCGTTCTTGTCGACCTCGTTGCCGTTCAATCTGATTCCGAGACTTCCGCTTGACACCCAAAACTTGATGCGGTATCCCTCGCCAAGTCCCTCAAGATCAATATCAACAAGCTCGCTTGAAGTGATGTATCCGTTGTAAAAATCTCCTTGTGCATCGTTGTCTGTCTCATCTATGACCTGATAATCAACGCCGTAATTTTCGGGCACGTCTGTTCCCTCGGCAATGGAAATTCCCATTTTAAAAGAGAAATCCCCCTCGCCTTCGGCAAACGCTGCTGTCGGAATAAGTGCTACTGTTACAAGAGCACTAAGAGCAATGCCAAATAGTCTCTTTGCTTTCATAAATTGTAAACCCCCTTTGAATTGCGCTCTATTTGCGCTATTTATGAATACATCATACATCTTTTTATTCCTGTCTGCAAGAATAATTTCCGATTTTGACTATGACAAATCGGAAATTTTACAAATATATTTGATTATTCCTGTCAGTTGTGGTACAATTGACTTATAAAAATAATAAAGGCGCTGATAAAATGAACTTTAACGAAAAGCTGAACGAATATATAGAAAAGCTGAATTGTACGGCGAAAGAGCTTAGCGAAGCTTCGGGACTTTCGGCGGCGACTCTTAGCCGCTACCGCTCGGGAGAGCGTGTTCCGGAGGCTGAGTCTGATACCTTTGACAGCCTGTGCCGTGCTGTTTCCCAGCTTGCCGAAAAAAGAAATATTCCGGGGATAACAAAGCAGTCGGTCACTGAGGCTTTTCTCGGCTGCTCGGATATGATAACCGTGGACAAGGAAAAGCTTCGGAACAATTTCAACACACTTATCGAGCTGCTGAACATAAACATCACAAGGCTTTGCAAGAAAACAAATTACGACGTTTCTATGATTTCTCGCATACGAAACGGTTCAAGACAGGTTTCCGATCCTCTGAACTTTGCCGCCGCTGTTGCAAGGTATGCTTCAAACGAAGCAAACGTCAAGTGGGATCCGTCAGTAATGGAGGAGCTTCTGGGCTGCACGGCGGAGGAGCTTTCCGACACGTCTGTAAGGTGCGAAAAGATCCGCAGCTGGCTTCTTGAAGGTCGGTACGGTCAGGACGACAGCGTTAGCGGATTTCTTGAAAACCTCAACGAATTTGATTTGAACGAATTTATAAAGGCTATCCACTTCGACGAAATGAAAGTTCCGACTTTGCCTTTTCAGCTTCCAACATCAAAGACGTATTTCGGGCTGAAACAGATGATGGAAAGCGAGCTTGATTTCTTAAAGGCTACGGTGCTTTCAAAGTCAATGGAACCTGTTATTATGTACAGCGATATGCCTATGGAGGAAATGGGAAAAGGCCCTGCGTTCCCGAAGAAGTGGATGTTCGGAATGGCGATGATGCTGAAAAAAGGGCTTCACCTCAATCAGATACATTGCATCGACCGCTCCTTTACGGATATGATGCTGGGGCTTCAGAGCTTTATTCCCATGTATATGACGGGACAGATCTCTCCGTATTATCTGAAAGGCCCTCAGAACAACGTTTTTCTGCATTTCCTTAAGGTTTCAGGCTCTGCCGCACTTTCGGGCGAAGCGATAAACGGTCACCACAGCGACGGAAAGTATTATCTTACAAAAAACAAGGACGAGGTAGCTTATTACCGTAAGCGTGCCGAAGAGCTTCTCGGCAAGGCGTATCCGCTTATGGACATTTACCGTGAGGAGCGCAGCGGCGAGCTGGCCGCATTTCTTCTTTCCGATTCAAAAACCGAGGGAAAGCGCAGAAATGTTCTTTCCGCTCTTCCCATTTACACGGCGGACACAGGCTTCCTTGAAAAGCTTCTTGAAAGCCGCTCGGTGTCGGAGAAAACAAGAAAATACATACTTGATCATGCCGATCTGTCAAGAAAGCGCATTGAAAATATCCTTGAACAAAACATGGTGGAGGACGAAGTTCCCGACATCACCAGAGAGGAGTTTGAACGCTTTCCTATGATTTTGCCGCTTTCGGAGATATTCTTAGAAAAGGATATTGCCTATACATATGAGGACTATCTTGAACACATGAAACAGACCGAGAAATTCGCCGAAAGCCACCCAGGCTACACCCTGAAAAAAGTGTCTGCCTACACCTTCCGAAATCTCCAGATAAATATTCACGAGGGCAAGTGGGCTATGGTTTCAAAGGGAAAATCACCTGCGATACATTTTGTTATCCACCACCCGAAGCTTAGAAAAGCAATAGAAAACTTCATTCCGCCTGTAAACGAAGATCAGTACTGAGGTGAAAAAAGTATTGGCGTCATAGTAACCGCCGGGAAATAATCCGACATCATTAAGTGGTGTCGGATATTATTATGCAAAAAAATCGCAGCACCCGTTATAAGTGCTGCGATGAGTAAACTGCTGGATAAATTGTGGGTTTCATATTCCGACTTGCTGTCATTCTAAACACCCGATCACGCATAAATCGAAGCGCAGTATTTTTCTGCCTGAACATTCCACATTTTAGCATAGATGCCGTTTTTGCCGAGCAGTTCAGCGTGCGTTCCGCTTTCGGCAATGGAGCCGTTTTCCAGAAGAATTATCCTGTCAGCGTCCTTTGTGGTGGAAAGACGGTGTGAAATAAGGATGACTGCTTGATTTTCCGCGTTCTGAAGCATACTCTTGTTGAGACGGTACTCGGCAATAGGGTCAAGCGCAGAGCTTGGCTCGTCGAGAATTGCTATGGGCATATCACGCATAAACATTCTTGCTATCGCTGCCTTCTGACTTTCTCCGCCTGAAAGCATTGTTCCTTCATCGGAAAATTCCTTGGTAAGCTCGGTGTCGATACCATTTTCGAGAGCAGCCAGCTTTCCGCCGAAATCCGCCCTGTTAAGCGCCTCAACGATTTTTTGACTGTCGTCTTCACACACAAAATCTGTCTTTACGTTCTCGGCAAGAGTTGCGCCGTAGATCTGGAAATCCTGAAAAACTGCACCGATCTTCTGACGGTAAGCCTTGGTGTTCAGCCTGCGTATGTCAACTCCGCCGAAAAGTATCTCACCCTCGGTCACATCATACAAACGCATGATAAGCTTTATAAGCGTGGATTTGCCTGCTCCGTTTTCACCTACAAGAGCAAGCTTTTCTCCCTTTCGTATCGTCATGCTGACATTTTTAAGCACATACTTTTCTGTATCCTTGTATTTGAAGCTTACATTGCGAAGCTCAAGGGTGCAGTCGTCCTCCGGGACGGGCACTTCACCCTCACAGCCCTCAATACCTATTTCCTGATCCATAAAGCGGCGGAATTTCTCGGCATACTGTCCCACATTCTGAAAATCCACAAGTGCATAGTTCATATCGTCAAGATATCCCTTTATACCGTTGGTAGCATTCTTTAGTGATGCGACTTCGCCCAGCTGAATCGACTTTTTCTCAATTGCAAGGTACGCAAGATAAACAGGCACCGCATAGAACTGGCATAGGGTGAAAACTGTTATCCAGTTGATAAGGGTCGGCACGATGATCTTAAGGGAGTAACCCAGCGCCATTTTTCGCTCCTCGGCGATAGCCTCGTCATACTGCTCCATAAGAGCTTCTTCAATGCCTGTCAGCTTGATCTCCTTGGCATATTCAGGCTGATAGAAAACTCGTTTTGAGTAGTCAGCTTTTCTGCCGATACGCTGCTTTTCCAGATTGTATTCGTACTCTAACTTGGTAATTATAAAACGGGTTATAATATTCACAACAAAGCCGATCACCGGGAAAATAAAAATTACCGCATTAACTGTTAAGATCATAGTACCCGCAACAAGCATTGCCATGATCTGAGAAATAATGTTGGCAACGCTCATTATTGCTTTTTTGCACATTTCCTCAGACTGGGAAGCGGCAATTACAAAATCATCATAATATTCGGGAATATCATAATACTTCAGATCCATTTTCTGCGCTTTTTCCATAAGCTCACGCTGGACCTTGCCCTCAAAGCCTACCATCTTCGTCCAGAAATAGTTTTCAAGTAAGCGAAAAACAAACATACGGAAGGTGAACAGTATGAGCATGACCGCAAGCACCTTTATAATGCTCAGAATATCAGCAGTTGTGGTAAAAATGTTGATTATCTTCATAAGCAGAAAGGTGTCGATAAATGCGCCGATACTCATAAATACACATCGGCTTATGATATAGGAAAGCGGCAGCTTGCTGTCGTGATGAAAGGCGTA
>JBJERD010000006.1:0-5984 GCA_051882095.1 Oscillospiraceae bacterium | reverse complement strand
GGGAGCGTTTTTCTGAATGGTGGTGAACAGTATCAGCAGAACGAGCGGAAAGCCAAGTCCGAAAGCAATGTTAAGCGGGTCACGTAGTATCTCCTTGGCGGTTCGTTTTGAAAAAGTCAGCATTCTCATATTATTTTACCTCCTTGACAAGCTTGACAAAAGCGTCTTCCAGTCTGTCTGCGCCTGCTGAAGCTTTGATCTCTTCCGTAGTTCCCACAGTCACAAGCTTGCCGCTTTTCATAATGGCAATGCGGTCGGAAAGATTTTCGGCTTCTTCCATGTAGTGCGTGGTGAGAATAATTGTTATCTTTCCTTTGAGAGACTGTATAACATCCCACAGTTCGCTTCTTGCAATAACGTCAAGTCCCAGAGTAGGCTCGTCCAGGAAAAGTATCTGCGGCTCTGAGATGAGAGCCATAGCAATGCTCAGTCTGCGCTGCCAGCCGCCCGAAAGCTTGCCTGCCTTTTTGTTTGATATCTGCGAAAGCTCAAACTGTTCGGTCAGCTCTGCCACCTTGGCTTTAGTTTTCTCCTTGTTGAAGCCGTGAACTCCTGCCATAAGCTCTAAATTTTCCTTGACGGTAAGATTAGGCGCAACGGCAGTCTCCTGAGGCGAAACCGCAATAAGTGATTTTACCTCACGCTTTTCCTTTACGATGCTTTTGCCGTTTAATACCGCCTCGCCGCTTGTAGGCTCGGTAAGGCATGACAGCATTTTGATAGTTGTGGTTTTTCCTGCACCGTTCACTCCGAGAAGAGCAAATATCTCTCCGCTGTGAACAGTCAGATCAAGACTGTCAACGGCAGTCAAGTCCTTGTATTTTTTCGTAAGTTTACTGATTACTATAGCTTCCATCAAGCTTCCCCCTTGTTTTTAAATCTGTGCAGCAGTCCTGAATAAATATCCGTCAGCATTGAGCTGATAAGCTCTTCGTCCAGTTCAAGATATGTGGTTGCGAACATCGAAGCCGTTCCGTGAACGAATATCCACATCTCCATATGAAAAAGCTTAGCGTCCTCAATGCTCATTCCCGACTGCGCAGCTATCATTTCGATAAGCTCGTCTGAGGTCTCATTCTCTACCGAACTGTTCTCTTTCGAGCGGTCTCTCATAAAAAGCAGTCTGAACAGCTGCTTTTCTTCCTTTGCAAATCTGATATATGCTATTCCGCTTGCCTTGTAGGGCGGATATTGCAAGCTGCTCATGCAGTCGGCAAGATATTTGTGAAATAGCTCCATTGCACCGCTGACGGTCTCCTGCTTCAGTATCTCCATTGAATCGAAATTGCTGAATATAGGCTGCGTTGAACAGTTGAGCCTTGCGGCTATCGCTCTTGCGTTCAGAGTCTCGCTGCCGCTTTCTCTGACTATCTCAATGGCTGCGGAAATAATATCTTTCTTAGTTACCTTTGTTTTCGGCGGCATGACATTCTCCTTTCCTTGCTTTTGTTTTGCATGATCTCCTGATTTAGTACAGATATTTGACAATAATATAACATAAGTTATATATCGTTTGTTATTATACAACAATATCAAAGGCTTGTCAACAGTTTTCGCAAGACTGCGAACTGCTTTTTGCGTATTAACCAAAATACGCCTTACTGCATATAGTAATAGTGTCCGGTTCATGTCAGTGTCGGACAAATTATATTAAGGTGGAATAGCAATGGGGAAAATACTGATCGCCATGACGTCGATCACCTATGCCATGAAGGCAAAAGGCTTGCTCAACAGTATGGGGATTTATTGCGAGGTGGAGAAAACTCCGAAAAACGTTGGCACAGGCTGCGGATATTCCATTCGTGTGCGTGAAGCTCCCGACGCTGTTATCGGAATACTTGACGCAAACAATATTCCTCATTATGCCGCTTACGAATTTTAAAGGACGGGCGGTGATAAAATGTGAAGCAAATAATAAATTTCGATAATTCTGCTACCAGCTTTCCGAAGCCGTTAAGCGTAAAAACGGCAGTTTCCCAAGCGGTCTCAAAATACGGCGGAAATCCGGGAAGAAGCGGTCACAGACTTTCAATGCAGGTGTCAAAACAGGTGTTCAGGGTGAGGAGCGAGGCAGCGAAAATGTTCGGCGCTGATCCTGAAAACGTAGCATTCACCCCCAACTGCACCTTTGCTGTAAATATGGCAGTCAAGGGCATAATGCAGTTCGGCGGGCACATGATAATCTCCGATTACGAGCACAACGCCGTGTCAAGACCCGTTTATGCGCTGTCGCAGACAAGGGGAGTTGAATACTCCATAGCCCATGTTACCGACGATACCGAAGAGACCGTCAGAAACTTTGAAAAGCTGATAAAGCCCACAACAAAGTGTATTTGCTGTACAGTCGCTTCAAATGTAACGGGAAGAATACTTCCATACAGAGAAATAGCCGCACTTTGCAAAAAGCACGGCTTGTGTTTTATAGCCGACTGCGCACAGGCTTGCGGACTTCTTGATATTTCTCTGGAGGACGGATTTAATTTCATCTGCACCGCAGGTCATAAGGCGCTTTACGGTCCCACAGGCACGGGTCTGCTCATAACAGACGGCGAATATGCTCTTTCGACAATAATCGAGGGCGGAACTGGAGCGACCTCCTCGGAGCTGGCTCAGACTCCGTTTCTTCCCGAAAGACTGGAGAGCGGCACTATAAATACCGTGGGTATCTTGGGTCTTGGAGAGGGACTTAGCTTTGTACGCACAAAAACTCCTCAAAAGATTTTCGCCCATGAGCAGCAGCTTTGCAGCCGTTTTATGGACGGCATAAAGAATATACCCGGCGTTAAGATATACCGCACCGACTGCGACTATGTGCCGATAGTATCTTTCAATATCGGCGACGACAATTCGCAGCAGGTGGCAAGCTATCTTTCCGATAAGGGCTTTGCGCTGAGGGGCGGACTGCAATGCGCTGCGCTTGCACATAACACGCTTGGAACCATAATGCAGGGGACGGTCAGATTTTCACCGTCTGTATTCAATAACAAGCAGCAGGTGTCGGCTCTTGTGGAAGCTGTCAGGTCATATCGGTAAAAAGGTTTCAGAATTATTACAAAATCCTTTGTTCGCAGCTGCGTTCAAAGGATTTTTTTCTGCCTGAGTGCAATTTTTTTTGATTTTGCTATTGTACTTTGCCGTGAAATATGGTACAATAATTATAAATGTAACCTTTGCGTTAGTTTTGATATCGTTTTGTAAATATTTGACGAAAGCAGTTCCAACGTAAGGAAAAAATAAGAATAGAGCCTGTGAGTAATAAATATTATTGTGAAGAAGGGCTTTGCCGTAATATTTATTATCCGCAGCCATAAAACGAAGGGTGTGACCTGATGCTAACATTAATCACAGAAGGGATACAGGCGATATGGAGCGTTTTTAAATCCATAACCATAAGCGACATACTCGATATTGCCATTCTTTCTTATCTTATATTTCACGGAATAAAGCTTATAAGAGAAACCAGAGCGCAGCAGCTTGTTAAAGGCATAATGCTGCTTGTGGTCTTTTATCTGCTTGCTGTTTTCCTTAATCTTCAGACAATGCGCTATCTGCTCAAGATATGTTTTCAGTGGGGTATTCTTGCTATCATTATCCTGTTTCAGCCTGAATTCCGCCGTATTCTGGAAAAGATCGGACGTACAAAGCTTACCGAGATGAATATTTTCTCAGGCGGTGAAAGCGACGATTATACCGAGCATTGGAACGTGTGCATCGACGCCGTGTGCGAAGCCGCTCAGAATCTGTCGGCTACCTGTACGGGCGCTCTTATCATCTGTGAGAGAAAGACCCGTCTGGGCGAGCAGATAGATACGGGAACTATTCTGAATTGTACACCGTCAGCGGCAGTGTTCGGAAACATTTTCTTCCCCAACACTCCTCTTCATGACGGAGCTGTTATAATAAGAGACGGCATGATACTTGCCGCAGGCTGTTTTCTTCCAAAGCCGCAGAAGGAAGAGCTTATTGCCAAGCAGCTGGGTTCACGCCACAGAGCTGCTATCGGAATGAGCGAGGTCTCCGACGCTATAGTCATTGTAGTTTCGGAAGAGACAGGAACAATATCCGTTGCCGAAAACGGCGAGCTTACAAGAGGATTTACCAAAGACAGCCTTAAAAAGCTTCTTGTGTCAAGACTTATCCCTGTCCGTGAGGACGAAGCGGGAAAGGAAAATACTTTTGCAGGAAGGGTGATGTCTAAATGGAAAAAATAAAAGCTGAAAAATCACCGAAGAAACATGAATCCGATTTCTTCCTGCGTATCTTGGCAGTAATGATCGCCATTATCATATGGCTCATACTTTCCATAACTCAGTATCCCACAAAGTATAAAACCATAACCAACGTTCCCGTTGTGTTTTCAATGGAGGGAACTCAGGCTTCTGAAAAAGGACTTTCGGCTCTCAACTATCAGGACGTTACAGTTGACGTTGAGATAAAGGGAATGAACTATGAGATAGGCAACTATAAAGCCGAGGATCTTATCGCTACCGTAAATCTTGATAAAGTGACGAAAGAGGGAACTTATCCTCTGGATATTGACGTAAAATCAGCTCATTCTTCCGATAAGGTAACTATAGTATCTGTTTCCCCCGAAACTGTTGAAGTCACCTTTGACCGTATGAGCACGGGAACCTTTGATGTCTCGGCGAAAGCGCCGCTTGTCACAGCCGATGAAGGACTCACTTTGAAAGATACTGCCGTTTCGCCTTCCGAGATCGAGGTCGAAGGACCTGAAATCGAGCTTAAAAAGATAAGCAGAGTAGTTGCAAATGTTTCAAAATCGGTGACTGTATCTGACGATACCACCATTGCCGCCGATGAGATCATCTTCTATGACGCAGACGATAATCAGCTTGATCCGTCTAAATATACCATCAAGGACGCTGAGACCTTCAATGTAAATTTCGTCATCTATAAGAAAAAGACCGCTGAATTCAAGGTGGAATTTTCCGATTGTCCTCCCGGATTTGACGTTACTTCTCTGCCGTATAAGCTTTCTGAGGAAAGTATTCAGGTCATATCTCCAAAGCTTGACGACCCCGATACCGAAACACTTCAGCTGGGACCCATATCGCTCAGCAGTATAGACCTGACAAGGAGCTTCTCCTTTGACGTCAACAAGGTTCTGGCAACAGGCGAGATAAATCAGACGGGCATAAACAAGGTGCAGGTATCCTTTGATTCGGAAGGATATATCTATAAGAGCTTTACCGTTCCCAAGAACCGTATCAAGGTGCAGAATGCACCGACAGGCAAAACGGTGACGGTGGAAACAAAACAGATACCCAATGTGACGATTTACGGTCCTGAGGAGATAATAAACAGCATGACGGCAGACGACCTGTTAGCAGTAATTGATCTTTCGGACATTGCAAATTCAGGCTCGGCAAGTCATGGAGTACAGATCTATTCACCCTATTACGACAGCGTGTGGTGCTACGGAACCAACGAAGTGCAGCTTGAAATATCAGACAGCACGTCGTCAAACAAGCAATAATATATGCAGGCGAACATAAAAGTTCGCCTGTTCTTTTAGCCGACAGGAAAGGTGAAAACAATGCCTATCATAATCAATCAGATAAAAAGCAGTCTGTCTGCCAAGCCCGGGGAGGTAATAAAAAAAGCGCTTAGCCGTGCAGGACTCAGCTCAGACTGCGCCGCAAACGCAGAAATATATAAGACCTCTCTTGACGCACGAAGACAAAATGATATCCATTTCGTCCATTCGGTGTTTGTCAGACTGGGTGACAGCGCCGCCGAAAAAGCCATCTGCGAAAAGAACACGCAGCTGACCTTTGTTGAGGAAAGCCGTATCGAGCCTGAGATTTCAAGCGTTAAAAAGGAAGGCAGAGTCTGCATAGCAGGCTTTGGTCCTGCCGGTATATTCTGCGGACTGGTGCTGGCTGAATACGGCTATAAACCGCTTATACTCGAAAAAGGCGAGGACATGGACAGCAGAACAAGGTCGGTAAGCGCCTATTGGA
>JBJERD010000005.1:0-6010 GCA_051882095.1 Oscillospiraceae bacterium | reverse complement strand
AACAGTGGACTGCGCTGAAAGCAATTTACGACCCCAATGTTCTGACCTACAAGGACAGCAATCTAAAATCCGGCACAGTCTACAAGTACAAAGTAAAGGCATTTGTAAAGTCGGGCGGAAAGTTCTACTTCGGCAACTCTTGCAGCACTATCACAACAGCTACAAAGCCTGCAACAGCGACAATCACAAAGACCGCTAAATCGTCAACAGCAGTTCGTCTGTATTGGAAGAAAGTAACTTGCACAGGTTACAAGATCCAGAGATACAACGCCACAACAAAGAAGTGGGTCGATGTAAAGACCGTATCCTCTGCGACTACAAACTACAGAATTTCGGGTCTGAAAAAGAACACAAGCTACAAGTTCAGAGTCTGCGCTTACAAGAACGACGGAAAGAAGAATTTGTTCGGCGCTTGGAGCTATGTTACGGTGAAGACGGCGATGTAATAGAAAACGCTTAGGCGAAATATTATTAATGCCTGCCTCTCTTCGAGGCAGGCATTTTTTCGGTCACTAAATATTCCGAAATTGCGTAGGAGTCATTCCTTCATATCGGCTGAACAGCTTGCAGAAATAGCTGCCGCTGCAAAAGCCCGTTTCCAATGCTATTTCTTCAATTGTTTTGTCCGAGCCTGTCAGCAGTTCCTTTGCTGCCTGTATGCGGCGTTTGGCGATGTATTCCATAGGACGTGTGCTGAGATTTTGTCTGAAAAGCAGGCAGAGGTACTGCTTTGATACCCCCGATACGGCGCATAGTTCGTCCATTGTTATCTGTGAAGCAAAGTTGTAATTGATATGATCCACTGCTTTCATCAGAGCGGAGTTGGGTGCTCCCGATACTCCCGAAGAGGAAGTGAGCCGATAAAACTCAATGAGAAAATCGTATAAATATCCCGAGGCTCTGTAGTTTCCGAAAACGCTGTCCGCACGAATCGCTTCGTGCATTTTTCTGAAAATATGCTCAAGCATTTTTGTTTCTTTCAGTTCAAATATCTTAGGCTCCGAAAGCCCGAAATGTTTAAAGATATCCTCCGAAGCATATCCCGACGGCACTACCCAGTGAATATCCCACACATCACCGTTGGGGTAATACTCGTGGGGATAGTGTGCAGGCATATAAATGGCTGTAAAAGGCGGAATATGTATTGAATCTCCGTCCAGAAGAAGCGTTCCGCTGCCCTTTGTGCAATACAGTATTTGTGCAAAGGGATATCCCTCAGGTCTTGTAATATGATCCTGACAATGCTGCTGTCCCATATTCACAAGAAAAAGCGGAAGCTTATTTTCGTCCCGTATTATCGGATAGTCGCAGAAAAACAAAAAATTCACCCCCATATTCATATTGTTATATTATGATAATATCATTTATTGACGCAATAGTCAAGGATGTATATAATAGAAGAAAAATTATAAGGTGTACTTATGATATCAGATAAAGATCTTGCGAATCTGTTCCGTACTGCTCTCCCGATATATTTGCTCCGGTCGAGCCTGATATCGTCAGTGAGATTCTTGTCCGAAAATAAGTACCCCATTCAAAACCAGAACCACCCTGTCACATACAGACATTTACAAAGGAGAATAGTATTATGGATATCTCATCACTCGCAAAAGCAGGCTCGCCAAAAAGCTTTATGACCTTTCACGAAGATCCCGAAAAGCTGCATATCGGCACATTGCCCGACCACGCCTATTTTATTCCGTTTGCAAAGGGTCAGGATCCCTTTGGCGGAAAGGAAAGCTCCCGACGTGTTGAAATGCTCAACGGCGATTGGGATTTCAAATTCTATGACAGCATAATTTATCTCGATGATGACTTTATAAATATGTCATACACAGATAAGATACCTGTCCCGTCAAACTGGCAGCTCCACGGCTATGATAAGGCGCAGTATACAAACGTCGTGTATCCTATCCCGTTTGATCCGCCCTATGTTCCCGATAATGTTCCTGTCGGTGTCTATCGGAGAAAATATAATCACACCGACGACGGAATGAGAAAAATATTGACATTTGAGGGCGTGGACAGCTGTATTTATCTTTACATAAATCACCGCTTTGCAGGGTATTCTCAGGTATCCCATCACACAACTGAATTTGATATCACAGATCTGCTTGAAAACGGCGAGAACATTATTACCGCAGCTGTTCTGAAATGGTGTGACGGAACTTATCTTGAAGATCAGGACAAGATACGCCTTTCGGGTATTTTCCGTGATGTTTATGTGGTGTCACGTCCCGAAAAACGGCTTGAGAATTACCGCATAAAAACTATGCTGAATACTCAAAATTCCTCCGCAGTATTCGAAATAGAGCTGACGGGCGCAGCTGCTGAGATAACCCTTTCCGACGCCGGCGGCAGGACTGTAATAAATGCAAAAATTAATCCCGGTGAAAAACATTCATTTGAGGTAAGCTCACCTGTTTTGTGGTCTGCGGAAAAGCCATATCTTTATGACCTTGAAATACAAACGGATAATGAGCTCATCGGCGAAAAGGTGGGCTTTCGCAGTATATGCATAGATAACGGCGTTGTTAAGCTTAACGGTGTTCCCCTGAAAATACTTGGCGTTAACCGTCATGACAGCTATCCCGATACGGGCTATTATGCAAGTGAAAAGCAGATGCGAACAGATATCGAGCTTATGAAAAGGCATAACATAAATGCTGTCAGAACATCCCATTATCCCAATGCTCCGAGATTTTATCAGCTGTGTGATGAATACGGACTGTATGTAATTGATGAAGCCGACTGCGAATCCCATGGCTGTGTTGATGTATATAATGACCTCAAATGGAGCTATGAAAACAGCTACAACGGTATAGCGCTGCTTGCAAGGGACGAAAGGTTTAGAAATGCAATTCTTGACAGAGAAAAACTGCTGGTCGCAAGGGATATCAACCGCCCCTGCGTGATATTCTGGTCTCTTGGAAACGAGAGCGGATACGGCGACAATTTCCGTGAAGGCGCAAAGCTCATCAAATCTCTTGATGATACAAGGCTTGTGCATTACGAAAGCACCCATTCTCTGGACAACACTCCCACCGACGATCTTGACATGGTTTCGGGAATGTACTGGGAACCCAAGGGACTTGTTGGATTTCTTGAAAACCCTGAAGAAAAACGTCCTCTTATCCTTTGCGAGTACTGTCATGCAATGGGCAACGGTCCCGGCGACCTGGAGGAATATCACGATATTTTTTACAGCAGTGAACGCTTTATCGGCGGACTTGTCTGGGAGTGGTGTGACCACGCTTTGCCTCAGGGAGAGACCTGCCAGGGAAAAATCAAATACGGCTACGGCGGCGATTTCGGTGAACGCCACAACGACGGAAATTTCTGCATGGACGGTCTTTGCTATCCCGACAGAAGACCTCATACCGGTCTGCTTGAGGTCAAGCAGGTATATCGTCCTGTGAGAGTGCTGAGGACTGAAAAGGCAGACAGATTTATCATAAAAAGCTTTCTTGCATTTGAAAATGCCGCAGATATTCTTGAAGGATATTTTGAGGTCACTTGGGACGGAGCGGTAATAAAAACGGGAAGCTTTATTCCCGATGTTTCCCCCATGAGTGAAAATGAAATTCAGATAGATACAGGAAATATCCCCGACGGCAAAAATGTTTACATACGCTTTGTTTTTAAGGCGAAAGCAGATACAAGCTATTGCGAAAAGGGATATGAGGTATGCTTTGACCAGCTCTGTCTCAACGAAACGGGAAATAAACCGCTGCCCATATGCGGCAAGGCTCCCGAAGTGTCTGAAAACCCGGCGGAAATAAAGATAACCGCAGGAAAAACCATATTCAGATTCAATAAGCTTATCGGATATTTTGATTCTGTTTTATCGGACGGAACAGAGCTTCTGGACGCTCCGATAAAATTCAATTTCTTCCGTGCTCCCACCGATAACGACACCATGAAAGGCGACTGGTACAGAGCGCATCTTCATGATTACGACACCAAGATATACAGCATAAAAACAGATATGCAGGGCAATGCCGTCAGAATAACGGTCAGGCAGTCGTTTGGCTGGAATATGTATCAGCCCTTTGCAGCGGCAGAGGCGGTTTATACAATCGACGGAAACGGTGCACTGAATATCAGATGCCAAGCGGATACCTCAAATAAGGTAACATTTCTTCCACGCTTCGGCATAAGGCTTTTTATGCCCAAAGAGTTTGATAGGGTGAGCTATTTCGGCTTTGGTCCGTATGAAAGCTATTCTGACAAGCATCAGGCTTCATACATCGGAAAATTTGATTGTGATATTGCCGATATGTATGAGGACTATATAAGACCGCAGGAAAATTCATCTCATTTCGGCTGCAAATACATGACGGTCTACAGCCCGGACAGGTCTGTGACATTCACCTCTTCCGCAGATTTTTCGTTCAATGCGTCTGAATACACCCAAGAGGAGCTGTCGGAAAAGAGGCATAACTATGAGCTTGTAAAATGCGGCAGTAATGTTATCTGTGCAGACGCAATGATGGCAGGAGTAGGTTCTGCAAGCTGCGGTCCTGCTCTGAACGAGAAACACAGACTGCCCCTGCCGAAAATCGGTCTTGATATTACAATGGTCATCTCCGATAAAAGATGATATGCACGGAGGAGTGTTTATTTGGCAGGTGTAGCGGCTGACAGATCATGTCTGTGTATATCCGCAGTGTGTTTGAAATCCCACTTGAAATGTGGTATAATAAAAATAGACCGAACACACAGAAAAAGCTTTTTTACAGCGGAGGTAACAGGACATGAATGTAAAATCGAAATATTTCTATGATTGCGAAGCGCTTCTTAAATATTTGTACAGCAAAACGGAAGAAGAGATAGCGTGTGAAACTGCGCTCGATAATGAGGACAAAACCGTAACCAAGGCTGCTATAGACCACTGGAAACACCTTAAAAAAAAACAAAATCAGCAAAGAAAGAATCAAAAAGCTGGGGATTATTGATGTATTTGAAAACGTCGAAAGCCTCTGTACCAAAGTCGAACACGGAAATACTACTCCGAATGCCAAAAGAGTATTCAATATGCTTATTTCGGACAGCGAAAAGCTAAAGGTTCATATCACCGATGACAACAACAAGGATACACCTCTCCGGAAATATATGAAAGGCGTTCTTAACGTAACGTTAAGTCCAAGAACAAAGTATACCTATATCAACTATCTGCCGGGACGTTCTGTTGATCTGCCTATGCTCTGTGATTTTGGAAAAACTCTCAATGCAAATTATAAAAAGTCAGGCATTGTCGAAGGACTGAAGGTGCTGGTGGGCTTGAAGCTGGTTGAAGCATTTCTGGTGATCGAAACTACAGACGGTCAGATAAAAACTGAGCAGCTCGCAAAAGAAGATATAACAGATGACGAGAGTATCTTATACAAGTTAAGCATCAAGGGGTGTAAAGAATACACAGAAAAGAGCGCTCAGGATTGTACAAAGTGACGAAAATCATAAAAACCTGATGAGGTTTCCTGTTCGTAGGGTGGAGCTGCTATAATTGTGATAACGACAGAAATGCCGTAATTCAATTGAAAGGAGCAGTTAATATGAATGCAAAAACTGCAAACACCACCTACAGCCCCACGTTCCGGAAATATCTGAACGACCTCTTTGTTCCCGCCCAGGACTGGGCTTTGTGCGATGAAGGAACGGCTTGGATAAAAAAGAATATCCCAACGCTGAGCCCCCTCATTGAGAAGCATTATGACGACTGCCTGTTCTCGGTATACTGCATCAGGCTCAACGGCAAGCCCCTGTATGTGGGCGAGAGCATCAGAACGGTAAGACGTCTTTGCGCTCATGCCTATAATATCTGCCATAACCCCGAGCTTTTTGGGCTTGATGAAGAAAGCATCGGCAAAAACGATATTTCTGTGGAGCTGCTTGAAACATTTATTTATGCAGAGAGCTTGAGAAAGTCCACAGAGCGGCACTATATTTCGACCTTGAAGCCGATACTCCAGAAATGCGACGGTACGGACAGCTGCATTTCAAGAAGTAA
>JBJERD010000004.1:0-6042 GCA_051882095.1 Oscillospiraceae bacterium | reverse complement strand
GCCTATCTGACAAAGGGTACAAAGACCTATGTGGGCAAGACAGGAACGATGCTTAGCGTTACAACAAAGTAAAACTGCATATCGTGATATGAGAAACGGTGCTTATTGCGCCGTTTCTTTTTATTGTCAGCCATAAATGCTGCCCTAAAGCTTGACAGGTCGGTCATGGTGTGGTACATTATTTAATGTGGGTTTGTCGTTTTGATGAGATGAAAGGATAGGTAAATGAAAACAAAAAAATCTCTCGGAATATCCCTATGGATATTGATAGGACTTTTCATTTTGTGCATCATACTGAATGTTACAGCATGGATATCGACCCCGTTCTGCGACTGGTATAACAAAAACATCTTTCCGCTTTGGACAAACACCTACGGTCGGCTGACTTCGCTGCTGCCCTTTTCTTTCGGAGAAATTCTTATCTGGATAGCCGTGATAGGTATTCCCGCTTCGCTGATATCGCTGGCGGTGCTGCTTATCGTCAAAAAGGGAAAGCGCAGAAAGATAGCCAAGGTCTACGGACTTACATACCTGTGGATAATCGCCTTTGTGGCAGTTACCGAAACGCTCAACTGCTTTATTCTTTATCACTGCTCCACCTTCGGCAGGCTTTATGATATCCCCGAAGATCAGTACACCGAAACTCAGCTGCTGGAGCTTTGCGATGTTCTTACCGACGAGACCAACAGACTTTCGGCGCAGGTGCAGAGAGATGAAAACGGCTGCTTTGTGCTTACCGCCGATCTGAACGATACCGCCGCCGACTCAATGCGCAGGCTGGGAGAGGAGTTTCCTCAGCTGGACGGATATTACGTCAAGCCAAAAGCGGTGATGTATTCATATTTTATGAGCCAGCAGTATCTGATGGGAATATATTTCCCCTTTTCAATGGAGGCAAACTTCAACGACGAGATGTATCCCTCAAATCTGCCCGACACCGTTTGTCACGAGCTTGCCCACACAAAGGGCTTTATTCAGGAGGACGAGGCGAATTTCATAGCTTTTCTCGCCTGTCACCGCAGCGAAAATGTTGAATACAGATACAGCGGATATCTCAACGCTCTGAAATATGTGCTGGGTCAGGTGAGAGAAAACTGCGGCAGCGAAACGGTGAACGAAGTCTATTCAAGGCTTGACGGCAGAGTTTTAGCCGACATCAACGGCAATTCGGATTACTGGCAGTCTGTTCAGGAAAGCGACAAGGGTCTGCTTGACAGCAAAACGGTGGCAAACGTTTCCGACAAGGCTATGGAAGCTTCTCTGAAGCTTAACGGCGTTGAGGACGGAAAAAAGTCATACGGAAGAATGGTTGATCTTTTGCTGAACTACTACTATTCACACGGGTCTTTTTAGGCAGTCTGTCGGTTGACATATCCCTGTTTTAAGGGTATAATTAAAGTATAGGACAGTGTTTTCAATTGACAATTGGAGACGTATCCGGACGTAAAATAATACCGGCAAGAGGTGTTTTTTTGGAATATATTTTTAAAACTAACTCCCCCGAAGAAACTATTTCTCTTGGGGAGAAAATAGGTGCGCTGCTGAAAGGCGGCGACTGCATCGCTTACAAAGGCGATCTGGGCGCAGGAAAAACCACCATGACCCGTGGCATATCCATAGGCATGGGGCTTGGCGACGAGGTGACCTCGCCCACCTTTGCGCTTGTAAACGAATATCGTGGCGAAAAGCTGTCGCTGTGCCATTTTGATATGTACAGGATAACCTCCGCCGCCGATTTGGAAACCACAGGCTTTTTCGACTACATGGACGACGACACGGTCCTGGCTGTGGAATGGAGCGAAAACATAGCCGAAGAGCTGCCCGACAACGCTGTTATAATTGATATCAAGCGGCTGGACGACAGCGTAAGAGAAATAACTATCAACGGAGATGAACGTTTTGCTGATATTGGGAATTGACACCTCCGGCAAGGTGGCGTCCTGCGCCGTTGCCGACAATGAGAAAATTCTCTGCGAAAAAATTTTGTATACAAAGCTTACCCACTCGCAGGTGATACTGCCTATGGTGAAAGAGGTGCTTGAGGACTGCGGCTTAGGCTTTGACGATCTGGACGGTATTGCAGTTGCCAACGGTCCGGGGTCTTACACGGGTCTGCGGATAGGCATAGCCGCCGTAAAGGGAATCTGCATGGGTGCGCCGGACATAAAGTGCGCAGGTATTTCTACTCTTGAATCGCTTGCCTACAACTGCTCGGCTTTTCAGGGAAAGATAATCCCCGTGATGAAAGCCCGTCCAAAGATAGTTTATGCAGGAGAATATTTATCCGAAAACGGCAGCATAACAAGGCTTTCGGAAGACAGGGTATGCCCCTCCGACGAGATGTTTTCGGGTATTGACGCTTCTCAGAAGATCATGCTTACAGGCGACTGCTGCGAGGAGATAAAGTCTGAATACTTCGGAGACAACGAAAATGTTATACTTGCGCCTTATACTCAAAGGCTGCAAAAGGCGTCTTCTCTTTGTGCGGCATTTCAGGCAGCGCCGCAATATGCAGTCTCCGCCGACAGCCTTGCCGCAAGCTATTTGCAGGCTACAAAGGCTGAGAAACTGAGAAAATAGAACTTTCAGGAGGAATACAAATGAAAATAGCAATAGGAAACGACCACGCAGCACCTGAGCTGAAGCTGGCTGTTATTGAGCATCTCAAAGAAAAAGGACTGGAATGTGTTGACTTCGGCTGCGCTGTGGGAGAAAAGTGCGACTACCCCGACGCTGCAAAAACCGTATGCGAAAGCGTTACAAGCGGCGAGTGCGATCTGGGAATACTCATCTGCGGCACGGGCGTCGGAATGTCCATGGCGGCAAACAAGGTAAAAGGCATAAGAGCCGCCTGCTGCTCGGAACCTTTTTCGGCACGTCTTACAAGAGAGCACAACAACGCAAACGTTCTCTGCTTCGGCGCAAGAGTCGTAGGCGAGGGCACGGCTATGGATCTGGTGGACGCCTTTGTTGACACTCCGTTCTCATTTGAAGAGCGTCACGAAAACAGGATAGCAAAGATAACTGCGCTTGAAAACAATGGGTAAGTGCGGCAAACGCATAACGGATAGGGTTCAGCGAAAAAACATAGCGGCGGAATAGCAACGGGCGAAACACACAACAGTGGAACACACGGCGGCGGAACACACAACGTTGAAACACACAACGGGCGAACGCAGTTCGCCCCTACATTATGTGCGTATTTACGCTTTAATCGTAGGGGCGGTCTGTGTCGTCCGTTTTTTATCTGCTCGGTAAGTGGGAAGAGGTTTTTTCAGGGTTTTTGCCTTAATTACATCTCTAAAAAAGCAAGGCTGCTTTTGATTTCTCATCAAAGGCAGCCTTGCAGGCTTGTATATTGAGGTGGTTATGTTCAGATAGAATCAAATGCTTCGCTCAGGTCGTAGATAAGGTCGTCGATATGCTCCGTACCGATTGAAAGTCTTATGGTGTTGGGCTTGATTCCCTGCTCTGCAAGCTCGGCTTCGTTAAGCTGAGAATGTGTTGTGGTCGCAGGGTGGATAGCCAGCGACTTTACGTCGGCTACGTTTGCAAGCAGCGAGAATATCTGGAGATTGTCGATAAACTTCTGAGCCTCGGCAGCTCCGCCCTTGATCTCAAAGGTGAAGATAGAACCGCCGCCGTTGGGGAAATACTCGTCATACAGCTTCTTGTACTTGCTGTCGGGCAAAGACGGGTGGTTAACCTTCTCTACCTTTGGGTGATTTGCAAGGAATTCAACTATCTTCTTGGTGTTCTCAACGTGTCTTTCAACTCTCAGCGACAGCGTTTCAAGTCCCTGCAGGAAGATAAACGCATGGAAAGGTGAAAGCGTAGCGCCTGTATCTCTCAGCAAAATAGCTCTTATCTTTGTAACGAAAGCAGCCTTTCCCGCAGCCTTTGTAAAGGATACGCCGTGATAGCTTGGATTTGGCTCGGTGAGGGAAGGGAATTTTCCGCTAGCCTCCCAGTCGAAGTTTCCGCTGTCAACGATAACTCCGCCTATAGCCGTGCCGTGTCCGCCGATGAACTTTGTTGCCGAATGAACTACGATATCTGCGCCGTACTCGATAGGTCTGAGCAGGAAGGGAGTAGCGAATGTGCTGTCAACCACAAGCGGTATCTTGTGTGCGTGTGCAATATCCGCAACCTTTCTGATGTCGATAAGATTTGAATTGGGGTTGCCCAAAGTTTCGATATAGATAGCCTTTGTGTTATCCTGAATTGCGTTTTCAAAAGCGCCCTCCTCATCGGGATCAACAAAGGTCGTATTGATTCCGTACTCGGGAAGAGTATGCTCCAGCAGGTTGTATGTTCCGCCGTAAATGGTGTTAGCCGCAACGATGTGGTCGCCTGCCTGAGCAAGATTCTGTATGGTGTATGTGATAGCAGCCGCACCCGAAGCTACTGCAAGCGCTGCAACTCCGCCCTCAAGAGCGGCAATTCTCTGCTCAAAAACGTCCTGCGTGGGGTTAGTAAGTCTGCCGTAGATGTTTCCTGCGTCTCTCAGACCAAAACGGTCTGCTGCGTGCTGGGAGTTATGGAAAACGTAAGATGTAGTCGCATAAATAGGTACTGCTCTTGCGTCTGTTACCGGGTCAGCCTGCTCCTGTCCGATGTGAAGCTGCTTTGTTTCAAAGTGAAGATTTCTTTCTTTAATTGTACTCATGATATATTACCTCTTTCATATTGATCTTGTTTTATTGAATGTGAACCTGATGATCTCAACATCGGCACATTCGCTCGGATAATATGATCTGAGGATCGTTTCTCAAAAATTCCATTCAAATCTGTCCTTTCGCTGTTTCATATAATTCCTATGTAATTAGTATGTTTTAGCTGTGGATTAATAATAACATATAAACTGCCGTTTGTCAACAGTATTTTTTATGTTTGTATGATATGACAAAACACACGGCTTATCCACGGTTTGAATAGTGTAACTTTAACAAATCGCATTGTTCCTGCTGCTCTTTCCTTGACTTTTATTTATTAAGAGTGTATTATGTTTAGTAGATTAGTAATTTACTAATCTACTAATGCAGACAAACCGCCCGAAAGTGTACGCCATACAAATACGATCAACAAAAGGAGGACAAAATCATGTCAGAAGAAAACAAAAAGATACCAATGAATTTAAAGCACAAGCCCGTTATAATCGTGGAGGACTATGAACAGATCGACGGCAGAAACGCAGGAAACTCGGACGCAAAGGGTCTGTCGCTGGGACTTGCCCAATGGAACGACCGTGGACTGCTGGACATTTCGGCAAAGGTGTGGAGATACACCGGTCAGAAGTGGTCAAGGCAGTCGGAAGAGCTGCCCATGAACAGAGTTATCGACCTTGCCATACTCATCTGCAAGGCAAAGCAGTATCTTGCCGAGTCATACAGATTTCCCAAACTTTACGACGAAAATGACCCACAAATAGACCGTGTAGGCTTGCAGGGTTCGGCGATGACGGTGAAGATAGCAGAGGAAAATCCCATGATAGACGGCGATATCAAGCTGTTTGCGGAAGTTTTCTCCCGTGACGACGAGCTTATGTCGGAAAGACTTCATCTGCTGGCAAATCTGCTTAACGAAATGGGCTACGGCTACGGAGTTAAGCGCTGAAAAGAAAAAAAGACGAGCGAACCAAGTCCGCTCGTCTTATTTTTATCAGTGAGTGCCTCTCTTAACGTAAGTTGTGTGAAGCAGCTTATGTGCTCTTGCCTTGCCGGGAGCGTCGAAGTACTCGTCGTAAAGCATCTTGATAACTGGGCTTTCATGCGACTTTCTCAGCTTCATTGAGCTGTCTGCGTCGTAAAGAGCCTTTGCACGGAGCGTCTTCAGATCCTTGTAGTTTCTTACAGAGTCGCTCTGTACAGGCTGTCCGCCGCCGTTGATACAGCCGCCGGGGCAAGCCATTATCTCTACCATGTGGTAGTTCTTTTCGCCCGATTTTACCTGCTCGATTATCTTTCTTGCATTTGAAAGTCCCGAAGCAACGGCTACATTGATCTCAACTCCTGCTATCTTGTAGGTAGCCTCCTTGATGTC
>JBJERD010000003.1:0-6044 GCA_051882095.1 Oscillospiraceae bacterium | reverse complement strand
ATATCGCTTATATCGACGAGCAGTATAACTCCGAGCGTCTTACAAAGATACTTTGCGATGTAACTGAAATGATAGGTGCAAGGGTACTTAATATTTCAAAGCAGGATTACGATCCTCAGGGCGCTTCGGTGAATGTGCTTATCGCCGAAAGGGAGCTTGATGACGATTCTATTGATGTTTCATGCAACAGGGGCAATTATATTGCGCCGAGAGAAACTGTACACGCTCATCTTGACAAGAGTCATCTTACCGTTCATACTTATCCGGAATATCATCCGGACAATTCAATTTCGACTTTCAGAGTGGATATCGACGTTTCCACCTGCGGAACTATTTCTCCTCTGAACGCTCTCAATTATCTGATCGGCAGCTTCGATTCGGATATAATCACCATAGATTACAGGGTGAGAGGCTTTACAAGAGACGTTCTGGGAAAGAAATTCTTTATTGACCATAAGATAAATTCCATTCAGGAATATATAGACAAGAACACGCTGAAAAGATATGACGCTATAGATGTGAACGTTTACCAGTCGAATATTTTCCATACCAAAATGCTCATCAAGGATATCGAGCTTCAGAATTATCTTTTCAATAAAGACGTTTATGAGCTGTCGCCAAAACAGCGGCTTGACATTACCGACAGTCTGAGAAGAGAAATGATTGAGATATTCAGCGGAATGAATATTTACGACTAGCGGCAGATAAGGTGGTTACGGATTTGAAACTGACTCAGAATAACGCTCCGATATATGAGGCTTTGCAGAAGCATCTGAAAAACAGGGTGGTAAGGCTTGACGTTCCCGGTCACAAGGGCGGAAGAATGAATAAGGAGTTGAGAAGTTTTCTCGGCGAGAACTGTCTTAAAGTGGACGTCAATTCAATGAAGCCTCTTGACAACCTGTGTCACCCGGTTTCGGTGATAAAGGACGCAGAGCAGCTTGCCGCAGAGGCTTTCGGAGCAAAGCACGCATTTTTTATAGTAAACGGCACCACCGCCGCAGTGCAGGCTATGATTTTTTCAAGCTGCAAGGCGGGGGATAAAATAATTATGCCAAGAAACGTCCACCGCAGCGCCATAAACGCTCTTGTAGTGTGCGGAGCTGTGCCTGTTTATGTAAATCCCGGAACTAACAAGCGGCTGGGAATACCTCTCGGCATGGCGGTAGAGGACGTTGAAAAGGCAATAAAGGAAAATCCCGACGCTAAGGCTGTGCTGGTGAACAACCCTACATATTACGGAATTTGTTCGGATATAAAGAAAATATGCGAGATAGCTCACGCCAACAATATGCTGGTGCTTGCCGACGAGGCTCACGGAACGCATTTTTACTTTGGTGAGGATTTTCCTTGCTCGGCAATGGCGGCAGGTGCGGATATGGCGGCGGTGAGTATCCATAAAACAGGAGGCTCTCTTACGCAGTCCTCCTTTTTGTTGTGCAATAACGACGTTTCCGAGGGCTATGTAAGACAGGTGATAAACCTTACCCAGACTACAAGCGGCTCTTATCTGCTTATGGTATCCCTTGACCTTGCAAGGAAAAATCTTTCGCTAAGCGGCAGGGAAATGTTCAGAAAGACGGTGGATTACGCCGACTATGCAAGGGAAGAGATAAACAAGATAGGCGGATATTACGCTTTCGGTGAGGAGCTTGTCAACGGCAGAGACATTTTTGCTTTCGACCGCACAAAGCTTTCGGTGCATACAAGAGCTATGGGTCTTGCGGGAGTTGAGGTATATGATATTCTCAGGGACGACTACGACATTCAGATAGAGTTCGGAGATATCGGAAATATTCTTGCTATAGTTTCGGCGGGCGACAGAGAGCTGGAGATAGAGAGGTTCATTTCGGCGCTTTCCGAAATAAAGCGGCTTTATGGAAAAGACCCGTCGGGAATGTTCGATCATGAATACATCAATCCGACGGTAGCACTTGCGCCGCAGCAGGCTTTTTACAGCAGCAAGAGGTCTGTGCCTATAGAGAAGTCGGGCGGAATGATTTGCGGAGAGTTTGTTATGTGTTATCCTCCCGGAATACCTATACTTGCGCCGGGCGAGAGAATAACTGCCGAGATACTTGATTATATCGCATACTGCAAGGAAAAGGGATGCTTTATGACAGGTACCGAGGATATGGAGATAAATTACATAAACGTTGTAGAATAAGGAGGCGGAACAATGGAGCTTTGGTTTACCGAAAAAAACACCGATGATGTTAATTTTTCGATAAGAGTAAAAAAGCAGCTTTATTCGGAAAAAAGCTACTATCAGAAAATAGATATATTAGACACCTATGAGTTTGGCAGAGTTCTGGTTCTGGACGGATTTATCATGCTGACAGAAAAGGACGAGTACATTTATCATGAAATGGTGACTCACGTTCCTATGGCGGTAAATCCCGATATAAGGAATGTTCTGATAATCGGAGCAGGCGACGGCGGAACGCTGAGAGAGCTTTCAAGATATGATACCATCGAAAAAATAGACATGGTTGAAATTGACGGGCAGGTCATCGAGGTTTGCAAGGAGTTTCTTCCGCAGACGGCTTGTCGGTTCGACGACCCCAGACTTAATCTTTACATAGAGGACGGACTGAAATTCGTCCGCAGAAAGAGCGGTGAATACGACCTTATCATAGTCGATTCCACCGACCCCTTCGGTCCGGGAGAGGGGCTGTTTACCAAGGAGTTTTACGGCAACTGTTACAAGGCGCTGACGGATAACGGTATTCTTATAAATCAGCATGAGAGCACATATTACGACAGCTATGTTGATATGGTCAAGAGGACGCACAAACGCATAGGCAGCGCTTTTCCTGTGACTATGGTATATCAGGCGCATATCCCGACTTATCCGTCGGGACATTGGCTTTTCGGTTTTGCTGCGAAAAATCTTCACCCCGTTTACGACCTACAGGCTGAAAAGTGGGAGGCTCTGGGGCTGAAAACAAGATACTACAACACCGACCTGCACAAGGGCTGCTTTGCGCTGCCCAACTATGTCAAGGAGGTGCTTGCCGATGAATAAGAATGTTCAGACATTTATCGGCTGCGACTGTGAATATGAGGACGCAGGGATAGTTCTTTTCGGTGCGCCCTATGACAGCACAACTTCTTTTCGCCCGGGAACAAGGTTTGCAAGTCAGGCGATGAGGAGCGAAAGCTTCGGGATAGAGACTTATTCGCCCTATCAGGACAAGGATCTGCTTGATATAAACGTGTTTGACAGCGGAGATCTTGAGCTGCCCTTCGGCGACCCAACGCAGGCTCTTGCCGATATCGAGGAGCGCACGGCTCAGATACTTTCCGACGGGAAGATACCCTGCATGATAGGCGGAGAGCATCTTGTAACGCTGGGAGCGGTGAGAGCCGTTTCTCAAAAATACGAGGATCTGCATATCATTCATTTTGACGCTCACGCCGACCTGCGTGACGATTATCTGGGAGTGAAGAACTCTCACGCCTGCGTTCTGCACAGGTGCTGGGATATTGTGGGCGACGGCAGGATATTTCAGTTCGGCATACGCAGCGGCGACAGAGATGAATTCAAGTTTGCGAAAGAGCATACTTTTATGAACAAGTTCAGTTTTGACGGTCTTGCTGAAACTGTACAAAAAATCGGACAGAAGCCTGTTTATTTCACCCTGGACTTGGACGTTCTCGACCCAAGCGAATTTCCGGGAACGGGTACTCCCGAAGCGGGAGGAGTAAGCTTTGCTCAGCTGCTGGGAGCGGTGAGAGAGGTTTCAAATCTTAATATCGTGGGATTTGACGTAAACGAGCTTTCGCCTGTTTACGATCAGACGGGCAGGTCTACGGCGCTCGCCTGCAAGATACTAAGAGAGATTTTGCTGTGTTTTTACAGATAGAACAAGATATTTTATTTGAAAGGAATGATTTGAATGTCAAGAGCATTGATAATCGGCGCAGGCGGAGTTGCGGGCGTTGTTATCCACAAGTGCTGTCAGAACAGTGAGGTTTTTACCGACATCTGCATTGCAAGCCGTACAAAGGCTAAGTGCGATAAGTTCAAGGAGGAGCTTCAGGACAAGACCTCTACGAACATCACTACGGCGCAGGTGGACGCCGATAATGTTCCGCAGCTTGTTGCGCTCATCAAGGAGTACAAGCCTGATATCGTAATAAACGTTGCGCTTCCTTATCAGGATCTGCACATTATGGACGCTTGCCTTGAATGTAAGGTGGATTATCTTGATACGGCAAACTACGAGCCTGAGGATACTGCGAAGTTTGAGTATTCATGGCAGTGGGCGTACCGTGAGAGATTTGAAAAGGCAGGTATTACCGCTGTTCTTGGCTGCGGCTTTGACCCGGGAGTTACGGGAGTATTTTCGGCATATGCTCAGAAGCATTATTTCGACGAGATAAACTATATCGACATTCTGGACTGCAACGGCGGCGACCACGGATATCCTTTTGCTACAAACTTCAACCCCGAAATAAACATTCGTGAGGTGTCCGCAAAGGGAAGCTACATCGAGGACGGCAAGTGGGTAGAGACCGAGCCGATGGAGATAAAGAGAGTTTACAACTTCGATCAGGTGGGCGAAAAGGATATGTATCTTCTCCACCACGAGGAGCTTGAATCGCTGGCTTTGAACATCAAGGGAATAAAGAGGATACGTTTCTTCATGACCTTCGGACAGAGCTATCTTACACATCTGAAATGCCTTGAAAACGTTGGAATGACTTCTATCGAGCCTATTATGTACGAGGGTAAGGAGATCGTTCCGCTGCAGTTCCTCAAGGCTGTTCTGCCTGACCCTGCATCGCTGGGACCCAGAACTGTGGGCAAGACCAATATCGGTTGTATCTTCCAGGGCAAAAAGGACGGCAAGCCAAGAAATTATTACGTTTACAACGTTTGCGACCATCAGGAGTGCTACAAGGAGGTAGGCTCGCAGGCTATTTCATACACTACGGGAGTTCCTGCTATGATAGGCGCAATGATGGTGCTTACGGGCAAGTGGAAGAACGCAGGAGTTCACAACGTTGAGGAGTTCGACCCCGATCCGTTTATGGACGCTCTCAACAAATGGGGACTGCCATGGACGGAGAATTTCGATCCTGTGCTTGTTGATTAGAAAATGAGAAGGGGTCATTATGAAGAAGCATACTAAGAAAATGATAGCGCCAATAGTTATTTCGGTGCTTTTGTGCATCTGGTATATAGGCTTACTGGTCTTTACTGTATGTCTCGAGGAGGTCACTCGGGCAGAAAAGGCAGGAGCTGCTGTTGTTACGGTTCTGGTCACCGGTGCGGCTGTTGCCGTGTTGGTTGAGAGAATAAAAGAAATAAGAAAGGGAGAAGAAGATGATCTTAGTAAATACTGATTATATTTCAGGCAAGGAGCTTGAAATGCTGGGGCTTGTAAAGGGATCGACTATCCAATCCAAAAATGTAGGAAAGGATATCATGCAAAGTTTTAAAACTCTTGTGGGCGGAGAGCTGAAAGCTTACAATGAAATGATGAATGAAGCAAGAGCTATGGCTACAAAGCGAATGGTGGAGGAAGCTCAACAGCTGGGTGCTGACGCAATTGTCAACATCAGATATTCATCATCAGCTATAATGCAGGGTGCGGCTGAGGTCATTGCTTATGGCACTGCAGTGAAATTCAAGTGATTATGTTTTAATGGGGGTAATCTGATGAAGATAGAAGAAGCTTTTGCACGGTTTATTGAGGAAGAAGTTCTTGTCTATGCCGTTTCTCAGGGCGGTTCTGTCAGCGCAACTATCGAGTGTACCGTCAAAGAGATCGGCGACGGCTGGGTGAGGATAGCTCAGGAGGACAACACCGAAAGTATTGTAAATATTGCAAATATTATCAGGATAAGAGAATATCCAAGAGGAAAAAACGGAAAGAAGAGAAGCGGAAGGCGGAACTCCGACGCCGGCCCCGTCCGGTCCGGATGCCGGATACGAACGAAAGCTCAGGCAGCATCTTGTATCGGACCAGGAGAGTGCTTATACCGGGGCCGGCATCATCCGTGATGAGACGAGCCCGGTCGGAAAAGCGTCC
>JBJERD010000002.1:0-6163 GCA_051882095.1 Oscillospiraceae bacterium | reverse complement strand
CTTAACGACGTTTCCTCGCAGGTTAAACAGAATTCCAAGGACGCTAAAAACGCTTATAATATCGTTACCGAAAACTCCAAGGCTATCAACAGCTGCAACGACGATATGAGCAAGATGCTTGCTTCTATGGAGCAGATACATACTGCCTCCGCAGAGATCGCAACCATCATCAAGGTCATCGACGAGATCTCATTCCAGACAAATATCCTTGCGCTCAACGCCGCTGTAGAGGCTGCAAGAGAAGGCTCAAAGGGCTTCGGAGTTGTTGCAGACGAAGTAAGACGTCTTGCTTCACGTTCCGCTGAAGCCGCAAAGCAGACTGCTGCTCTTATCGAAAACTCCACTAGCGCAGTAAATCACGGTTCAAAGCTTGCCGAGCAGACAGCTCAGTCGCTTAACGAAATAGTTGAAGGCTCCAACACGATTCAGGGACTTGTTAAAAACATCACAGACGCTTCCGCAGCACAGGCTGAGGCTATCGTACAGATAAACACAGGCGTTGACCAGATATCCGCCGTTGTTGCAACAAATACATCAACAGCTATCGGTTCGGCTTCCGCCAGCGAAGAGCTTTCGGAGCAGTCGCTCATTCTGAAGAACATGATCGCAAGATTCAAGCTTGCAGACCCGTCTCAGAGCTCAGTCCACAGAGGAAGATACGAATACGACGACAGCGATTTCGACACCCCTGCCGATGACTTCGACGATACGCCTGTACCGCAGCCTAGTCCGGTAAGCAAGTATGCTTATCCCGACGATGACGATATAAGCGAAAATGATGATCTGAAAATCGTTCTTGACGACGATGACGATAAATATTGATTTTCGGAAAGGACTGTAGCTTTATGAAAAGAAGAATTGGTATTTTGACAAGCGGCGGAGACTGTCCGGGACTTAACGCAACTATCCGAGGCGTGGCAAAGGCTTGCTATGAACGCTTCGGCGACGACGTTGAGATAGTCGGCATAAACGACGGCTATTCGGGACTTATAAACAACCAGTGCCGTGAAATGCAGCGCTCCGACTTTTCGGGAATACTCACACAGGGCGGAACTATTTTCGGTACAAAGCGTACTCCCTTCAAAATGATGAAGGTGGTCGAGGACGACAACGTTGATAAAGTAAAGGCTATGAAGGAGACCTACAAAAAGCAGAAGCTTGACTGCCTGCTGACCCTCGGCGGAAACGGCACTCACAAAACTGCAAATCTGCTTTCCGAGGAAGGTCTGAACGTTATCGGACTGCCGAAGACTATCGACAACGATATCTGGGGCACAAGCGTTACTTTCGGCTTCCACACGGCTGTTGACATTGCTACCGACGTTATCGACAGACTTCACACCACGGCAAACTCTCACGGAAGAATACTTGTTGTTGAGATAATGGGCAACAAAGCAGGCTGGCTCACCCTTTATTCGGGAATCGCAGGCGGCGCTGATATGATAGTTATTCCTGAGATACCTTACGATATCGACAAGCTTTCGGACGCTTGCTTAAAGAGAGCACAGTCGGGCAAGGGCTTTTCTATCATGGCTGTTGCCGAGGGCGCATTTGATGTGAACGAGGCTAAGCTCAAAAAGAAAGAGCGTGCAAGACTGAGAGCCGAGGCAGGCATCTCCACCGCAACCAACAGGATAGCAAAGCAGATAGAAGCCAACACAGGCTGCGAAACAAGAGTCTGCGTTCCGGGACATATGCTTAGAGGCGGAAGTCCGTCGGCTTATGACAGAGTGCTTGCCACCAAGTTCGGCGTACACGCAGCAGAGCTTATCGCTCAGGAAAAGTACGGCTACGCAGTTGCAATGGTTTCAGACGTTGTTACGGAAAACAAGCTTATCGACGTTGCAGGAAAGACCAAATTCGTTCCCGCCGACGACCAGATGGTAAAGACCGCAAAGGATATCGGAATTTCCTTCGGCGACTGATAGAAAATCAAGGCATATTCTCCGCTTTGGAGAATATGCCTTTTTCATTGCCTTGATAAAAAAACAGCGCACTCTCTTTGCGAAAGTGCGCCGTAAAAATATTCAGTAAAACGTTATACCTTCCATTTCCAATCACGGATCTCAGGCAGGTCAAGACCGTATTCGTGAATGTACTGCTTATGCTCAACAAGCTTGTCCATCATCTGCTGATATACATAAGCTCCTCTGTTTCCAAGCTGAGGAAGTCTCTTGATGATCTCCAGAACAAGGTGGAAACGGTCGATCTCATTCTGAACTCTCATGTCAAACGGAGTTGTGATAGTACCCTCTTCGTTGTAGCCGCAAACATACAGATTTCTGTTGTGTCTGTGATAAAGCAGCTCGTGAATGAGCGTCGGATAGCCGTGAAATGCAAATACGATAGGCTTATCCTTTGTGAAGAGTGCGTCAAAATCAGCGTCCGAAAGTCCGTGAGGATGCTTCGACTGAGGCTGGAGCTTGAACAGGTCAACTACGTTGATAAATCTGATCTTTACCTCAGGCAGCTTTTCACGCAGGATAGTTACAGCCGCAAGAGCCTCAAGTGTAGGAGTATCTCCGCAGCAGGCGAGAACAACATCAGGCTCTTCGCCCTGGTCGTTTGAAGCCCACTCCCAGATGCCTATACCCTGTGTGCAGTGCTTGACAGCCTGCTCCATTGTCAGCCACTGCTGTCTTGGATGCTTTGATGTTACCATTACGTTTACATAGTTCTTTGAACGAATACAATGGTCGAAGCATGACAGCAGACAGTTTGTATCGGGCGGCAGATACATTCTTACAACATCTGCCTTCTTATTGGCAACGTGGTCAAGGAAACCGGGGTCCTGATGAGTAAATCCGTTGTGATCCTGCTGCCATACGTTTGATGAAAGTATATAGTTGAGGGATGCGATCTTATGTCTCCAAGGAAGCTCGGAAGTAACTTTAAGCCACTTTGCGTGCTGTGAGAACATCGAGTCAACGATTCTGATAAACGCCTCATAGCTTGCAAAGAATCCGTGACGTCCTGTCAGCAGATATCCTTCCAGCCAGCCCTCGCACATATGCTCCGAAAGCATGGAGTCCATAACTCTTCCGTCTGCTGCAAGAAATTCGTCGTTGTCCAGCTTCTCAGCGTTCCAGTCACGGTTTGTAGCCTCAAAAACTGCGCCGAGACGGTTTGACATAGTCTCGTCAGGTCCGAAAATACGGAAGTTCCTTGTTTCCTCGTTGAGCTTGAATACGTCTCTTACAAACTTGCCGAGCTCTATCATATCCTGAGCTTCAATTGCTCCGGGAGAGGGAACGTCAACAGCGTATTTTCTGAAATCGGGAAGTCTCAGGTCACGGAGAAGAATACCGCCGTTTGCGTGAGGATTTGCTCCCATTCTTCTGTCACCCTTAGGACAAAGCTCTTCAAGCTCGGGGATAAGTCTGCCGTTTTCGTCAAACAGCTCCTCGGGCTTGTAGCTGAGCAGCCAGTCTCTCAGCTGGTCAAGATGCTCAGGCTTTTCCATAGTCATAGGCACCTGATGCGCTCTGAAGGTACCCTCTATCTGATTTCCGTCTACAACGTCGGGACCTGTCCAGCCCTTTGGCGAGCGGAAAACTATCATCGGCCACATAGGACGCTCTGAAACTCCGTCCTCACGGGCAGCCTTCTGGATAGCCTTGATCTCTTCGATCACAGTATCCAGAGTTTCAGCCATAAGCTTGTGCATTGTCATAGGATCGTCGCCCTCGACAAAGTAAGGCTTCCAGCCGCAGCCCTCGAAGAACTTCTGTATCTCGTCATGAGAAATTCTTGAGAAAATAGTCGGGTTAGAGATCTTATAGCCGTTAAGATGCAGTATAGGCAAAACAGCTCCGTCAGTCTTGGGATTGAGGAATTTGTTTGAGTGCCATGCCGTAGCAAGAGGTCCTGTTTCAGCCTCTCCGTCACCTACAACGCAGGCTGTGATAAGATCGGGATTGTCAAATACAGCTCCGAATGAGTGAGCAAGCGAATATCCAAGCTCTCCGCCCTCGTTTATTGAGCCCGGAGTTTCAGGCGCAACGTGAGAAGAGATTCCGCCCGGGAAAGAGAACTGCTTGAACAGCTTCTTCATACCCTCAACATCACGGGAAATGTTAGGATAAACCTCTGAATAAGAACCCTCAAGGTATGTATTTGCAACCATGAAGTTTCCTCCGTGACCGGGACCCGAAATGTATATCATGTCAAGATCGTATTTTCTGATAACACGGTTGAGATGAGTGTAAATAAAATTCTGTCCCGGAACCGTTCCCCAGTGACCTACGATCTTCTTCTTAACATGATCCATAGTAAGCGGCTCACGAAGAAGCGGATTGTCCAGCAGATAAAGCTGACCTGCCGACAAATAGTTTGCAGCACGCCAATAAGCGTTCATTTTCTCCAGAAGCTCGGGAGAAATGTTTACTGTGTCTGACATAAAAGCCCTCCTAATTGATTGTCTGATATCTGGTAAACGTTTTCACCATTGTTTTTATTTTAACACACTTCCCTGCCGATTTCAACAGTTTTTGCTCACAAACTGCATTTTTTACGCTTTGCACAAAACGATTTTCACCTTTATAAACTTATTATCGGCGTGCTGTCAACAGTTGATAAATTACAAATAATCCACTGCCTCAGCCGCACAAAAAAACGACAGATATGGTTTTATAACCATATCTGCCGCTGTGTGTAAATGTAAAAATCACTTAATAATAACTATCAATCAGCACAAACAACTATATCCGCCCTCAGTTCATATCGACCAGCCGACACACGAAACTATCCTTCCGCCAAAACTTATCGGAGGCTGATTGCCCCGTGCGGGCTAGCACAGGCTGATTGCCCCGTGCGGGCTAGCACAGGCTGATTGCCCCGTGCGGGCTAGCACAGGCCGATTGCACCGTGCGGGCTAGCACTACCAGTACATTACTACAGGAGTGCCTAAGTCTATGTTTTCGTAAACGTATTTCGCTGCGTCAAAGGGCATATTTATGCAGCCGTGAGAGCCTGCGTATTTGTACCTGTCTCCGCCGAAAGATGAGTGCCATGTTGCGTCGTGGAGACCGATACCGAATGTGCTTATGTTGTTCCAGTATGTAACAGGAGTACTCCAAGTTTCGCCCGTCGAAAGACTTCCTTTAAGCACCTTGTCCTTCTCCTTGTACCATACCTTGTATACTCCCTCGGGAGTGTTTCTCTCCGCAGTGGGCATACCCGAAACTATGTCACATTCGTATTTGAGCTTTCCATTCTTGTAGTACCAGAAATGCTGCTCCTTCAGATCAACCTCGCAGTAGGTGTCACCAATGTCGCTCTCGGCTGTCCTCCACTGGGGATTGCATACATATTCATAAGCCGAGTCGGGATTTTTGTAGTATATAGGCTCAATGTTAGCCGAGCTTCCCTCTTCGATTATCTCGATAAGCTGCTCGCAGGTCTTGTCCTGATATATCCACCAGCCGTAGCAGCCCTCGCCTGCCGGTACGGTTATCTCTCCCCTGCTTGTTGACTTGAACTTTCTGTCCTTGCCGTAGGTGTCATATTTTTCAGCAAGCTTTTCAACATATTCCATTGCCTTGTCTTTATCCACCGTGTAGCCGCTTGTGGGATCGTCCTTGTCAAAGGTTATCCAGTCGATTATCTCGCTGCCCGTAAGCGTTTCGGTAGTGTAGTTGAAATCATAGTTTATCTCAATATCATACAGAGAATTGAGCTTGTCCAGCTGATCCTCCAGATCCTCCGACAGCACCTCGGGATCCTGATAGCAGTTGACCTTTGAAAGATCAACGTCATAATCTCCCGACTCAACAAAGCCCTCAACATAATCGTATAACAGATCAAGCTTGTCTGCGTCCACCTTGTCGCCTTTGACCTCGTCAACAATAACAAAACCGTCGTCGGTCTTCTTTATGTATGCGTCCTGCGGCTCGGAGGTTCCCGGAGCTTCTATGACCTTTCTTCTGATAGCGTCTTTAAGCTTGTCCTTGTCATATGAAAAAACAGATGAAAAATCATAGTCCGTCTGCTTGAACTTGTTTTTGAACCATGTGTAATGATTCTGCTGACTGAAAAACTGTGATACCGTGACCTGTACGTTGTCCTTGTATCCTATGGTCGAGAACGGGATAGTAACTTCGCTGCCGTCTATCTTTGTCAGCGTTATCTTGTCGGGAATGACCGAGTTTTCCACCACAAGGTC
>JBJERD010000001.1:0-6236 GCA_051882095.1 Oscillospiraceae bacterium | reverse complement strand
AAACGGAAACGAAAAGTCTTTCTTCGGGTATTTCAAGCACCTTTGTCACATACTCCCAAGCCCACTCGATAGCCTCTTTCTTGAAATACTCGCCGAAGCTCCAGTTTCCAAGCATTTCAAAGAATGTACCGTGACGTGCGGTAATGCCCACGTTTTCAATATCGCCTGTACGGATACATTTCTGACAGTCTGCCATTCTAACACAGGGAGGAACGTCCTGACCTGTGAAATAAGGTTTAAGAGGCGCCATGCCTGCATTTATAAGCAGCAGGCTGTTATCATTCTGAGGGATAAGAGGAAAGCTTTTTATCCTCAGATGTCCCTTGCTTTCAAAAAATTTGAGATAAGATTCTCTGAGTTCGTTCAGACCCATCCATTTCATAAATAAAAACTCCTTTTCGGCGGCATATGCTCTGCCGCATTTTTTTCAGCGTGACGAAGACAACGCCGCACAGCAATGATCGTGCGGTGCTGCCTGAAACAAAAAATGCTCCGCCCCAAAACATGGGACGAAGCTATAAAGTTCCGTGTTACCACCCAAATTGCCGAAGCGCAGCACGCTCCGACCGCTCGAACCCTTTAACGCAGGAGATACGCCGCTGTTTTCACAGCGATGCTCAGGTTAGCCACCGACAAACGATCCCAAGGCTCGCACCAACCGCCTTTTCTCTGAGAACCGCCGCACATCGGATAATTCCGTCAACGCTTTTCATATACAAACATATTATATTACGAAAATCCTCAATTGTCAAGGGAAATACGGCTTTATTCCGGCAATTTTTTTCTTACGTCCGCCGCAGTCATGCGAAATTCACGGGATATTTATTATTTGCTATTGTAACTTTCGCAAAGATGTGATATAATTCATTAAACCGGCTAAACAAGACTATGACGGCGCACTGTGCCGTATTCGGAGGTGAGAGTATGTATATTTGTCCCGTGTGCGGAAAGAAACTTAAACTGTACGAAAATTCGTACAGATGCAAAAATAATCACAGCTTCGACATTTCACGCTCAGGGTATGTAAATCTTCTGACCACAAAGGGCAGAAATCCAAAAACAGCAGGCGACAATCCGCTTATGGTAAAGGCAAGAAGCGATTTTCTGGACAAGAATTACTATCTTCCCCTTGCCGAGAAGACGGGTGAAATAATAGGCAAGCTGCTGAAAGGATACGCCAAGCCTGTCATTATCGACAGCGGATGCGGAGAGGGGTTTTACACCGTCAGCTATGCAAAAGCTGTTCCCGGCGGTGAGATCTACGGGATAGACATTTCTAAAACTGCGGTGGCGCACTGCATGACGAGGGTAAAAGCTTCGGGAATTTCAAATGTCAGCTTTGCGGTGGCTTCGTCTTTTGAGCTGCCGTTTGCCGAGCTTTCGGCAGAGCTTATAGTCTGCACCTTTGCTCCCGTTTCCAACGACGAATACGCAAGGGTGCTGAAAAAAGGCGGCAGGCTTGTTATAGTTTCTCCCTCAGAGCGGCATCTGTTTGGGCTGAAAAGCGTGCTTTACGATCAGCCTTACGAAAACAAGCCTAATGTTTACGGTCTGCGGAAATTCACTCTTGCGGACGAAACAAAGCTGGAATACGACATCACTCTCGGCTGCAATGAAGATATACAAAACCTTTTCGCCATGACGCCCTATTACTACAAGACCTCCGAAGAGGCTAAGTCAAGGCTGGACAAGCTGGATTCGCTTACAATACAGTGCGGATTTACCATACAGACATACATAAAAAAATAATCACAGAAACGAGGACACTTTGATGAACGAACTTTTTTGCAAAGGATATACATGGGGATTTTTCTCAGGAAGCGGCACTTTTATGACTGCCGAAGCAGAGCGCTCTATGGAACGGCTTGCTTCAAACGGACTTGACTGGATATGTATTCCCGTAAACTGCTTTCAGGAGGCTTACTACTCGCTGAACGTAGTATCACTTTTCGGCAGGACGCAGACAGATGAAGAGGTGATATTTGCCATAAAAAAAGCAAAATCTCTGGGGCTTAAAGTCTGTCTGAAGCCTATGGTGGACTGCCTTGACCACTCATGGAGGGCGAGAATAAACTTTCCGACCGAAACGCCTTATTACTGGGACAGATGGTTTGCAAGCTACACACGCTTTATGCTGCATTATGCCGCTCTTGCCGAAAGGTGCGGCTGTGAAATGCTTTGCACAGGCTGCGAAATGGCAGGAATGGACGGACAGTCGCAGCGCTGCTTAAAGCTTATCGAAGAGGTCCGCAAGGTATACAGCGGAATTGTTATGCACAATGTCAATCACGGCGACGAGCTTAAATTCGACTGGCTGGGCGCTGTGGACGTTATCGGAATTTCGGCGTATTATCCTGTGACTTCGCCCGAAGACAGGTCGCTTGAGCGAATGAAAAATGAATGGCTGAAACGAATCGACGTACTTGAAAAATGCCACAAATACTACGGAAAACCTGTAATGTTTGCAGAGATAGGTGTGAGAAACGAACAGGGCTGCACGCAGTATCCGTGGGATTTCCACGACAGACCCGATTTGCCTTTGGACGAACAGGAGCAGGCTGATTTTTACGAATCGGCAATGTGGGCGACCTGGGACAAGCCCTGGTTTTCGGGCTACTTCTGGTGGGACTGGCAGGCTGTTCTGCCGCCGATCGAGAAAGCCAAGGAGAACAGAGATTTCACCGTCTACGGAAAGCTTGCAGAAGACGTGCTGAAAAAGTGGTATACAAAATAAAAGCAAAGCCGGAAGATAAAAAGCTTCCGGCAAACAAAAAGAGAACAGGCGGACAACCTGTTCTCATATTTTTTATGTAATAAGAACGTACTTAGCAGTACATCGGATTTCACTCCAAATCAATAAATTTCCCTGTTCGTATCAAACGAACCAAACTGAATACTTGGGTGGACTCACTCCTGTCTTTCAGATATTAAACTGTCCGGAGTAGGTTAAATAAACTTTCGGACTCACTCCTTATATTCAATAATCAAAGCTTTATCAAGCCATTGGAATTACTACCTTTCAGTTAATTTGTATGGAAAACAAATTACCTAAGCCATTGGACTCAACCTTTCAAGTAAATTTTTTTACCCTAGCGTCAAGTAACTATGCCATCGGACTCATTACCTTTCTTTGAATTTGGTCGAAGTAAAAATTAAGTTTCTGGCGGACTCACTCCTGTCTTTCAAATATTCAAACGAAATGTGCAAGTCTTGATCATACCGCACCACTCCTAACAGAAACTTACTATATTGCCACCGGATAAGCCGGTAAAAATCTTAATCCGAATTCAAGCTGAACTTCTTGGCGGACTCACTCCTGTCTTTCAGATATTAAGTCTTTTAACGAAGCTAACCATCTTCATAGCGCTTCACTCCTCGAAACAAATTTATCAGCCGTACAGATCAAATTAAAGTTTACATCGGAATCACTCTTTCAAGTTATTTTATACTCCTTGAAAAAACCAGACTGTGCATTGGAAACACTCCTAACTCTTATTTATTCAGAAACCTCTTAAAGAAAATCATATTAAAATCCCCTTTATCAAAAAGTCTGAATTATTCAATTGTACCGGAGAGTATTCAAATTTCATAAACTTATTGCCCGATTCCACGAAACTCTTGAATCATTATATATAAACCACATCACGGTCAGAGTTTATCAGTCTTTACACCTGAGTTGTTACTCTCGATTATTCAGATTCTCCGAGTCTCGGAATACTCTGTCCAATCTCTACTGCGTCCATGGGACTCGCTCCTTTCAAATCCGATTAAGCTAAGCTTTGGTTCTCTGAAGACCCTGCCGAAACCTCTTGCACCGAATGACCTTCAAAAAATTGTTCCATTGCCGCTTATGACCAAAGGTAGGGGAAACGCTTTTTGAAAACCGCCGTTTCTTTGAATACGTTCAAGCCTCGGTCAGAATCCCTCTTGTCGGGTCTGAGCGTATTGTCGGAAGCCTTTGTGTTTTCTTTTTGGCTCTTTCCTTTTCCTTGACTATACTATAACACACTTTTTGTGCATTGTCAATAGTTTTTTTCAAAAAATATTGAAAAAAATTATTTAATATTACTTTTAGAAAATCCGCTTGACTTTCATAATAAATAGTAGTATAATTATAGTGTTGCAGTGCTTCAAACGGTGCTGCTTGTACGAATTTTGATATGAAACGGTCGTTATCCGACCTGCGGAGGTAGCTATGTCTGAAGAATACACACCTGACCTTTATACCCTCGAGGACGAGGACGGCAACGAGCAGACCTTTGAAATGCTTGACGCTATGGAATACGAGGGCGAAAAGTATTTTGCTCTCACACCTTATTATGAAAATCCCGATGAAATGCTGGAGGATTCCGGCGAGGTAGTTATCCTCAAATCTGATTTTGACGGCGATGAGGAGATAATGGTATCCATCGACGACGATGAGGAGTATGAGAAGATCGGAAACATTTTCATGAAGAGGATCGAGGAAATGTTCGATTTCGACATTGAAGAGGACGAATGCGGCGACGGCTGCGACTGCGGCAAGAGCTTTTCATAATATCGTCATCATGCGCTGAACGGAAAATATCCGGTTCGGCGCTTTTTTGTTGTCAAAAAGCTCTTGACAAACGCTGTCAAGCGGTATACTGTACAATTTTTTACTCGTGTTTTTACGCAATATTACCTATTGATATTTGGCGCACTTTATGTTATACTATATTCAGAAAACAATTTACTGCCTTGTACGAGCAAGTGTGGTTTTTATAATCCAACACATTTATTAAGGGAACTTCGCTCCGAAAGCGGATTGCAGACCTCCCGACCCGGACCGCCTCGGCTGCTTCGGGCTACGGACGAAGGGAGCGTGAAACCTAGGGCTGGTACCCACCTGCTTGAGTGCGGGTTTTATTCGCCACACGACGGCAAGGCGGTTATTTTTTTCAATGCACAATGCATCATGCACAATTGTCGTGTTTTATGACATTGTGTTTTTTTATTACGAATTACGGCTGCGTATTATGGTTGTCATAATACGCAGCCGATTGCTTTTATAATATGTTTTCGAGAAATGCCGCTGTTCTGCGGTCGTAGCGAAGATCCTGAGCTGTCATGTCTTCTTCGAGCTGCCACAGCTTTGAGGCTGCAAACACAGAGGATACGAAAAACGGCTGGCTGTTAAGATAGCCAAGCGGAACTACCGCAGGCGAGTCGCCTGTTTTTTCGCTTATCTCCTTTACTCTTGCCAGACGTGCAAGATTTGCCGTGCTGGTAAACTGTCCTTCAAGAAGATTATTGCTCATCTCTCCCCTTGCGAATTTTGCGAAGAAGCCCTTTGCCTGCGGCGAGAATGCCATAACGGGGAAATTGTGCTTTCTGTACCAGTTATACTCCCACATATTCATGCACACAAGCGTAGGGTCGCCGAAGGTATCGGTACTGGAATGTGCAAGGCTGTAGTTTATCTGACTTACTCTGAAAGGCTCCATATCGTGGGCAGCGGCATAATCGTTGGCAGCCTGTATTCTTCCGCAGGTCCAGTTTGAAGCGCCGAGAAAACGCACCTTGCCGCTTTCCACAAACTCATTGAGCACAGGCATTATCTCGGAAACGGGAGTTTTTTCATCGTCTCTGTGCAGAAAATAAATATCAATATAGTCGGTGCCGAGACATTCAAGGCTCTTTTCAAGGTCGTCTTTAAGCGACTGAGCGTCGAGTCTGGAAGCGGTCATATCTTCAAGCGGCGGATGACCGCCCTTTGTGGCGATGATGACCTTATCACGGTTGTTTCTTGCTTTAAGCCATCTGCCTATGACCGATTCGCTGGCATTTTCTCCGCCCTCCACCCACGAGCAGTAGACTCTCGCAGTATCTATACAGGTGCCGCCAAGCTCGGTATATTTATCAAGCAATGCAAAATATGCTTCGTCGTTATCCTGCCTTTCAAAATTCGCCGTTCCGAATGTAAGGCAAGGAAGCTCCAGGGTATGCCGCTTGTTTTTAAGTTCAAATGTAAACATATCTATTCCCCCTATGAATACACGGCAAGCAGCCTGAATTCCCGAATGACAAAGGCTGCCCGCCTTATTTATTATTATATATTATCATATTTATATTGTCGGTTTCAAGTGATAAATGTAAAAAAATTTTTATTTTTAAAAAAGTACTTGACAAGCGCTTTTACTTGATATATAATAGTAAACGTTGTAAAGCGCAGCGGCTTTACATAGATTGCTGTTACGGAGGGTTGAGCGTGAATA